>CAZFZW010000001.1:0-44670 GCA_964523465.1 uncultured Clostridium sp.
CGCCGGGAATCTGTCCCTCGGTTATCGCACCGCCCTCGTCGAGTACGGTGTCAAATCGGATGCCGTTTTCCTTGAAGTATTCGGTGGCAAGCACCATACCGTCGCCGCAGACCTCCTCGTTGTTCGATGAACCTATGTAGAGGTTGATGCCCTCAAAATCATAGCCTTCTGCAAGCAGCTCCTCGCAGGCCATCAGCTCTGCAAAGAGGGGAGTCTTGGTGTCGATTGTCCCTCTGCCGTAGAGATAGCCGTCCTTTTCGGTGGCATTAAACGGCTCGGTCTCCCACTCGTCGTCTCCATCCACAACATCGTGGTGAGACATGAGCATAACATTCTTCTTGGCGTTCTTGCCTTTTATGATATATACAAAGCATCCGCCACCGAATGTGAGCTTTTCGGCTCTTGCCATGATGTTCGGGAAGGACTTTGCAAGTACATCGTAGAACTTGTCATACTCGCTCTTGTTAGTGTCCTCGGGAGTCCAGACTGTTTTGCAGTTTACCATATCGGAGAGGATTTTTACATATTCTGCATTTCTCTCCGAAGATACCGTGCGGCGATCAGCCTCGGTTTTTAAATCTGTTTTTTTCATTAGTCATTGTTTCCCTTCGTGTGCTCTTCGATAAATGTTGTGACATTCTTTTCATTGTACAGCATGAAGCAGATGAGCGAAATAAGGCTGAATACACCTGCGAAAACGCCGGTCAGCTTAACGCCGAGCATACCGACAGCCTCATCGCCGGTCTTGCCGATTGCAAGCACGCTTGAGACAACGACCATTGCAAGTGAATAAGCGATCTTCTCAATGAAAGTCTTGGTTGCGGAGAAGAAGCCCTCACGATTGACGCCGTTTTCGATGCTGTCCTTCTGAATAATGTCGGACATAACGGACTGCGGCAGAATGTTGATAGCGGCAAACGGGAACGAGACGATGATGCCCATTCCGAGACCGAGCAGAAGCTCATGGCCCTTGACGAGAGCTGCAATCTTGTCGCCGAAGAAGATGAAAGCGAACACAACGGTGAAGATAACGCTTGCTATAACGAGCATACTCTTCTTGCCGTATTTCTTGCTCATGTTGACTATCATCGGGAACAGGCACAGTGCCACGACTATAGCTGCAAGCATAACGAGGAACGACTGCTCCTCGGGAACATTCAACAGCATTGTGATGTAATAGAGCATAGCGGTCTGGAAGAATGCCATGGAAATGTAGCTGAACAGGTCACCTGCGAAGAATGTGACGAAAGTCTTGTTCTTGAAAATGGTCTTAGCCGAAGCGAGAAGTGACTGTCTGGGCTTAACATTGCTCACAACATAGTCCTTCTCTTTGAATGCGGTTGCACCGAGCAGTACGCACACAAGACCGATAGCGGCAAAGACAGTAAAGACGATTCTCCAGGACCACAGTGCATTAAATCCGAGCTTCTTTACAAGGCTTACAAAGAGTGTTGCGGCATACATAAATGAGCTTGAGCCCATGAAGAAAGCGGTGCTGATAGCATAGTAGCCGACTCTGTCCTTGGCATCGGGAATGACCTCGGGTATGAGGGCATTTCTCGGAATGAAGAAGAAAGTGTAGGCGGTGTAGTAAATAACGAGGAACACGCCAACCCAAATTGCGTTGAGCACGGAACCGTTCTCAAACGGTGCCATGAATATCATCAGTACGCTCACTGCGTAGGGGACAGCCGAATACTTGAGGAACGGCATTCTGCGTCCGTCCTTGTGGGTGCATTTGTCGGAAAGGCTTGCGACCCACGGATCGGTGATGGCGTCAATAACCTTGCCGAGACCTGTAAGAAGTGCCATAACGGTGAGGAAGCCGAGAATCTTGTTCTGCGGCAGCAGGTTCGGGATACCGCTCTTGGCGGTCGGCTGGAAGAAATAGAGCAGATAGTTACCTATCATTCCGTTAAACAGACCTTTCGCGACATCGGAAAGACAGTAACGGATCATTTTGCCTTTTGAAAGCTTCTTTGTCATGTTATCATCCTTTGTTGTTTTTTGTCGAACTTAGCAGTTGTACAATATATAAGTATATATGTTCTTGGGGTATAAAAGCAAGAGATAAAAAGTTATTCGTATATTTATACAAATTCGCCTACCGCTAACTGTGGATTTTTCATAAAAGATTAGGGGCTTTTTATTCCAATAGTGATTCCCATGACTGATTTATCCTGCCGATAGCTCTGGGAAAATCCGCTTGATATAAAGGCATAAGGGAAATAAATATCTTTTTTTGTCGTTTTTTTCACCGTTTCTGCAAGAAATGAGACAGAATTGATTTTTTAGTGTATCATTGTTTTTGCAATCAAGTGAGGATAAAAACAAAAAACTCACTGCCCGATTTTGAAATCTACCTCCTATCTTCCTATATACGCTCACGGCAGGGGCGTGTCTCCTGCCGATGAGCACTCCTCAAAACGACACCTTGACACCTACTTGTTTCATCTTTTTGCCGTACTCATGGGCGGATCCCCTCCCGCCTGTGAGTACCCCTCTTTAAAATTTAAAGTCTCAGCCGCCGACGGAGAATCGTGCGTAATAACTCCGTCGGCGTTATTTTTTTAGTCGAAAACCGTGAAAGGGAAATACCTCTCCGAAACGGTTTGTAATAAATCAAACACACAAGGAACGAAAGAACGATGAGAAAGGATTATAAAAGCTTTATCCCGGACATGGAGAACAGGTATATGCTCGAATGTCGCTACAAAAAACTCGCAGATGACTGCACGACGCTTGCGGACAGCGGCAACACGATAAACCCTATCTGCGGATTCATTTATGCCGAAAATGAGAATGTGGCTGTCGAATATGCAAAGGACTTTATTTTGAAATATTCGGGCGATAATCTTCTGCTTGACGACGGCAGTATACTGCTGCTCGAAAACGGCGAACCTGCCGACCTTTATTATGATTTTTCCGCGATCGCAGTTGAATGATATAATCCGTGCGCTTTCCTTGACAATGCCCTCTGAGTGGTGTAAAATTTTAGTTGCACAAAGCTAACTTAGACCCTTAGGAGGAAGTTATGACTCTTGATGAGATGAAGATAGGCCAGAGCGCATATATAACCGCCGTCGGCGGAGAGGGCGCGCTGCGTTGCAGACTGCTTGATATGGGACTCATTCCACGCACCCGTGTGACTTTGCAAAAGGTGGCACCGATGGGCGACCCGATAGAGATAATGGTCAGAGGATATGAGCTGACACTCAGAATTGAGGATGCAAAGAAAATCGAGGTAACGACGGAGGGCGGTCAAAAATGATTTTTGCACTCGCAGGCAATCAGAATTGCGGCAAAACCACGCTTTTTAACGCACTGACAGGCTCAAATCAGCATGTTGGCAACTTTCCCGGTGTTACGGTCGATCAGAAAATGGGCGTAATAAAAGGAGCTAAAGACTGCTCCGTTGTCGATTTGCCGGGAATATATTCCCTGCGCCCGTATACGCAGGAGGAAATAGTCTCAAGAGACTTTATTCTCAATCAAAAGCCCGACGGAATAATAAATATAGTCGATGCGACAAATATAGAACGAAATCTTTATCTTACCCTCCAACTGCTTGAGCTGCGTGTGCCAATGGTGCTTGCACTCAATATGATGGATGAGGTTCACTCAAACGGCGGCACGGTGGATGTGCAGAAGATGAGCGAGGCTCTCGGTATCCCTGTTGTGCCGATAAGTGCGGCAAAGGGAGAAGGCGTGTCGGAGCTTATCGACCGTGCTATAGAGGTTGCGAGGAGCAAGACACTGCCCAAGGTGTGGGATTTTTGCTCGGACGGCTCTCCCGTTCATCGCTGCATACACGCAATCGTTCACCTTATAGAGGATCATACCTCACGCCACGGTCTGCCGTGCAGATTCTGCACGATGAAGCTCATTGAGGGCGATGAGGCTATGGCAGACAGACTCGAGCTTGACAGCAACGAGCGTGAGCTGCTCGACCACTGCATAGTCGAGATGGAGAGCGACACGGGTCTCGACCGCAATGCGGCATTGGCCGAGATGCGATATGAGTTTATCGAAAAAGTGGTTGACTCATCCGTGGTCAAATGCCACGAGAGCAAAGAGCACCGCCGGAGTATGATGCTCGACAAGGTACTCACCGGCAAATATACCGCAATTCCCGTGTTTATCGGCGTTATGTGCCTTGTGTTCTGGCTGACATTCAATGTCATCGGCTCGGGACTGTCAGACCTTTTGATGCTCGGCATAGATAAGCTCACAGCTCTTGTCGATTCGGGGCTCACCGCTTACGGGATAAATCCTGTTATACATAGCCTGATAATAGACGGCATTTTTGCAGGCGTCGGCAGTGTGCTGTCGTTCCTGCCGATAATCGTTACACTCTTTTTCTTCCTGTCCATCCTCGAAGATACGGGTTATATGGCTCGAATCGCCTTTGTTATGGACAGACCTTTGAGAAAGATAGGTCTCTCCGGCAGGAGCTTTGTGCCCATGCTTATCGGCTTCGGTTGCTCCGTTCCCGCCATAATGGCAACCCGCACGGTCTCGTCCGACCGTGACCGCAAGATGACGATAATGCTCACTCCTTATATGAGCTGTTCGGCAAAGATACCGATATATTCGGTTTTTGCTGCGGCGTTTTTCCCGGGCAGGGGAGCGCTGGTGATGATTTGCCTTTATTTCTCGGGTATCGTCCTCGCCATATTGCTCGCTTTGATTCTCAAGAATACCGCATTCAGAGGTCATCCGGTACCGTTTGTTATGGAACTGCCAAATTACCGTATGCCGTCCCCAAAGAGCGTGGCACTCCTGCTCTGGGACAAGGCAAAGGACTTCCTTCAGCGTGCGTTTACGGTCATTTTCGTCGCAACGATAATAATCTGGTTCCTGCAAAGTTTTGATACACGCATAAATCCCGTTGAGGACAGTGCGGACAGTATGCTTGCCGCAATCGGCAGATTTATCGCACCGATATTCAAACCCCTCGGCTTCGGTGACTGGCGTATAGCCACGGCGCTCATTTCGGGCTTCAGCGCAAAGGAAGCCGTTGTTTCGACTATGGCGGTGTTGCTTAATACGAGCGTATCAAAGCTCACGGCGGCACTTTCGGGAATGTTTACTCCGCTCACTGCGGTGAGCTTTTTGGCGTTCACACTGCTCTATACTCCCTGTGTCGCAGCCGTTGCGACTATTAAAAGAGAGATGAATTCCACCCTTGCGACTATCGGCATCGTCATTCTCCAGTGCGTTGTCGCATGGCTTGTGGCGTTCGGAATTTACAGCGTGGGGAGCCTTTTGATATGAATGTAGCCGATGGTGTCATACTTGCTGTGATTGCCGTGCTTGTGTTTTTTGCGGTGCGGTCGATTCGCAGGCAGAAGAAAGGCGGCTGTGCCGGCTGTTCGGGCTGCTGCTCGAGCTGTACGGCTCAGTGCGAGAGCAGAGAAAATAAAAAATGATTCGGAAAATCCGAATTTAATTGAAAAAAAGCTTGCAATAAGCTTTTGTATATGTTAAAATATCTAAGCATTTGTTATCCGTCACAGCTTCGATGACGGGGTTTAATGCCAAAACATTAAAGCGGACGCTCCTCTTTCACTTAGCTTGTTACGAACGTCTGGAAATCAACGGAGGAATAAAAAATGGACGCACTCAAAGTAATTGCACAGGATTCGCTCAAGACCGGCGATGACATCCCCCAGATCAATATCGGTGATACTGTTAAGGTTTCCGTTAAGATTCGTGAGGGCGAGAGAGAAAGAATTCAGGTTTTCGAAGGCACTGTTATAGCTCGCAAGGGTTCGGGCGTTTCCGAGACCTTCACTGTTCGTAGAGTTTCCTACGGCGTCGGTGTCGAGAGAGTTTTCCCGGTTCATTCACCCAATGTTGCCAAGGTTGAGCTCGTCAGAGGCGGTAAGGTTCGCAGAAGCAAGCTGTATTACCTCAGAGACAGAGTTGGTAAGGCTGCAAGAGTTAAGAGCCAGGTTAAGTAATTGTGTAATTGAAATGAACGAGGGTGTAACATTTATTTGTTACACCTTTTTTCACAGGTGGGGTATTGTTTCCTGATGCGTAGGGTAGAAGAGTATTGGTTCAAATTTGAATATTTGAATGTGGCGAAAGCTCCGACTACCGTATCGGAGATACAGGAACCTGCGCCGAAAAGGTGGATACCGCTTTACGATGCGGTGGCGAGCCTTGCAACGGCGGTGACATTGCTCGTGCTTGTGTTTTCGCTTGTGTTCAGGCCTGCCGCAGTAGTCGGAAATTCCATGCTCAACACCTTTGCAAACGGTGATAAGGTGGGCTGCGTGCATAGCTTTGGCGGCTATGAGTACGGCGATGTTGTTATAATCTCCCATGCAACAAAGTACGGTGAGCCGGTGATAAAGCGTGTCATAGCATTCGGCGGAGACAGCGTTGACATTGACTTTTATTCTGGCACTGTCTATGTCAACGGCGAAAAGCTCGATGAGCCGTATGTTACCGCTCCGACTTATATCAGCTATGATGTCGCATTTCCGCTTGTCGTGCCCGAGGGACGGCTTTTTGTCCTTGGTGACAACAGAAACGATTCGATAGATTCACGCTCCACCGAGATAGGACTTGTGGATGAAAACGATGTCCTCGGCAAGGTGGTTTTCAGATTTTATCCGATAAATAAAATCGGCATAATTAAATGATGATAGAAGGCGAATGTGATGCAGGAAAATATTGAGCTTAAAAATGGCAGCGAACAGAAAAAGCCGAAGAACAGCAAGCTTGTCGGCAATATTTACGACCTCGTGTCCGTTGTAGTGTCGGCGGTCGCCGTTATAGCGATTGTGTTCACATTTGTCACACGAGTGTTGGTCGTCTCTGGCAACTCAATGCGCCCGACACTGCAAGACGGCGATACGGTTGCGATAAACGCATTCAAGCACAGCGACTATGAGTATGGCGACATAGTGATAGTTGCCCAGCCCAATGAGATGAACAAAGTGCTCATTAAGCGTGTCATAGCAACAGAGGGTCAGACGGTCAATATCGATTTTACGCAGGGCGTTGTCTATGTTGACGGAGAGGCACTTGAGGAGAAATATACTCTTGAGCCGACATTTGCCACGGGCAATATAACTTTTCCGACTACCGTCCCCGAGGGTTGCCTGTTCGTTATGGGTGATAACCGCAACGATTCAATGGATTCCCGCTTTTCGCAGGTCGGCTTTATCGATGAACGCTATATCATGGGCAAGGTCGCAGGCAGAGTAATGCCGTTTGATTGGGATGTATATAAAAACTTCAACCTGAATAAATAAGAAACATTCTGTATATTACAACAGTCCCGTGCAGTTTCGCACAGGACTGTTTTGCCTTTTATATGAATTTTTCACCCCGAGCCGTGAGCGGTTCGGGGTGAAGTGAGTTTATTTGTTTTTATTACTGCTTTGCACCGTCGTCGAACATTTCGAGAGCCTTTACGCTCACGGCGTAGCAGTCTGCAAGACCCTGCTCGTTCAAGTTGTCATAGGTGTCTCTTCTGGTGTGGTAGTAGTCCTCAAGTTTATGGTTGAGCCCCGTGATACCCGTTGCTCGGAAGCCTGCCTGAGCAAATGCGGCTGAATCTGTTGCTCCGCCGAGAGGGGGAACCCAGCCTTTCTTGCAGGATATGTCAAGCTCCTTTGCCGCTTCCATAAACAGGTCTGAAACATCCTTGTCGGTTTTTACCATGCCGTTTAAGTCACGGTAGTTTGCCATGAGATATTTCGGGTCGTGTATGGTGTCATAGGAGAAGATGAAGGTCGGAACATCGCCGAACTCACCCTTGTGAGCCTCGCACCATGCCTTTGAACCTCTGAGACCTGCCTCCTCCGAGCCGGAAATAATGACACCGACCTCAGTGTTCTCGAGCTCAATGCCCTCATCTCTGAGTGCTTTGAGTATTGCAATGCCCATGTAGCAGCCGGTGAGATTGTCGTTTGCACCGTCAACGATGCTGTTCTCGTTCCACATCCAGTAGAGTCCTATCTGGAATGGCACAAAGACAAGACCGATAAGACGCAGCTTGCCCAGCAGGAGTGATGCGTCAAACGGCACATAGCTCAGCCCGTTTTCACGAATGAGCAGAATCGAAAGAACAAGATAGTATATAGCGCCGAGCACGCAGATGACAGCGTGAGCCTCGAAACCTACGCCGCCGAGCTTGTAGTTGACGGGCCATTCCCAACAGGCATCGGGGTGTCCGTTGAAGAATATTCTGCGCTTGACTTCGCCTGTGCAGTGTTTTATTGCTGTGACATTGTGACCTGTTTTTTCGGGGAAAAAGCGGTCAACGACTTTCTTGTAGAAGCCGAACTGGAAAACGAGAATTGCAAGTCCGGCAACTATGAGTATTGCCGAGACGAGGGGATAGAAGAACGAAATAGCGACGGCTGCCAAAACGAAGCTTATGGTAAAGTATATCCAGCCGAAGAAAGAACCCGGATTCTCTTTGAAGCTCTCGATTTGAACGTTCTCACAGCCGCAGTCGTTTTTGAGCACATCAGCCATGTGCTCGCACGCCTGCAATTCACCTTTTGAGCCGGGGTCACGCTTTTCAAAATCTTTGCATATGTGAGTTATTTCGCTCACCATATACTTTGCCGCATCGTTTTTCTTGTCAATGAGTGACCGAAGATTCATTGTTATAGCCTCCTTTAATAAATAACAGCCGTCGGACAACGATTTTCACCTTGCCGACAGCTGTTTAACTTTTTCTTTACTGCCTTGGACCTGTGAATCCGTTTGCCTGCTGGAATTTATCTATCTTGTCAATGACGGAGAGGACAACGTCAAATCCGTCGCCGACGGTCTCAACGCTGAAACGCTCGGGTACATCACGCCAGGTGTGGTAGTAATATGTAAGAGTGGGATCCTGAGCCGCAAAGGTTACGGACTTCATTCCGGCTTTTGTCATCGGAGTGCTGTCGCAGCCGCCGACGGGGTTGTGTATGCAACCGTTTGTCTTGCTCTGAATACCAAGCTCATCAAATGTGTCTTTGAACATACCTTCAAGGTCTTTATCAAAGCGGCAGAACTGCCAGTCGTCCTGAATAACGACCTCGAAAAAGTCCTTGTCGGCAACCGAGTCGATGTTGATATTCCATGCATTCTGAAGAATTTCTTCGCCCTTGTGAGCACGGGTGAAAGCGGTTGAGCCTCTGAGACCTGCCTCCTCCGAGCCGCAGTTGAAGTCGATAAGACGGCAGTTTTTGGGCATCTTGTCGGGATTCTCTTTGAAATATTTAATCACTTCGTAGCTGATAGCACAACCGGATGCGTTGTCCATAGCACCACGGCAGGCGTTTCTCGGGTTGGGATCAGCCCACATTATGAGGAATGCGTTGCCAATAGCGGTGACAATCGGTAAAAAGCGCATAGCGAACATAAAGTTGACGAATGCGGGGGAATACATGGCCTCCTTTGCCCAATCGGCACCGAAGTAGTAGCCGGTGTAGATAGTTGAGACCGCAATGGAAGTACCTGCAAGGAAGAAGAAGCACAGCGCACCGAATCCGACTTTTGCGAATGTTGCGACAAGGCCGAGAGTGGGGTTGGTTTTCATAAACTTTGAAGAGTGCTCCGAGTGTCTCCAGTTCCAGCTTGTGTCTGTGTGACCCGAGAGGATGATTGTGTAGTCATACTTGCCGTCCTCGGGCAGCAGCTCGCCGTAGGTGTTCTGCGAAATTTCCTGCTTGAAGAACATATCGAACCATGTCTTGTAGAGGAAAACGCTGCAAACGAGCCAGACTGTGCACACTATCGAGGTGAGAGCCATGCCGTACCAGATCGCCGGTATGCTCATTGCAAAGTAGACAAGACCGCTCATCACAAGTCCCACCCAACCTGCATAGGGGATTCCACCTATCGAAGCCTTGGGGGATACCGCAAACTCTTCACGGACAGGCTCGATGCCTATCTCTCTGAGCTTGTCGCCCATGTATGCGGCAAAGTTTTTCTCGCCGTCCGAACCGGGCAGTCTTGAACCGATGTTATTTGCTGCGTGCTTGATAATGTCGTACACCTCTTCGGCGTACTTTCGGTGTTCTTCTTTCATTAAAGCGACACTCCTTATGAAAATGTATCGAATTTATATGAAATTATACTATATTAGCCCTTTAAATTGCAATAGTATTGGTCAAGAATATAAATTTTTTCTAAATTTTTTTGATAAATATAATTTTTTCGGTGAGTTGGGGCAAGCTGAAAAAGAAATATTTAATGAAAGTAAGGGTGAAGAACCGCAATGAAAAACAATAAACACGACGAAAACCGTCACCTGACTCCAAGCACCGACCCCGTTATGACAGAGCCGGTTGATTCTTTTGATATGGTGAATAAATACGGCACATATAATATTCAGCCGACCTCGCAGACGGAAAATCCGTTCCCGAAAATCGCACAGGGCCTGCCTGCAAAGAAAAACCGCAAAAAAGACAAGTGAGCTGACGCCAAAGCGTCGGCTTTTTCATTTATTGTTGATTTTTACTGTGTAAAATGTTAATATATGTTCGTTAAGTCATTGAGCTTCTTTGGGGAGTGATGCGGATTGGAAAGGCTGAAAAGAGTTGCCGCAATAAATGATATATCGGGTTTTGGGAAATGCTCGCTGACGGTTGCGTTGCCCGTTATTTCAGCAATGGGAATCGAGGTTGCAGCATTGCCGACCGCCGTGCTTTCAACTCATACGGGCGGATTCCCCGATTTCACTTACCGTGACCTGACAGCCGATATGCGCCCGATAGCTGAGCACTGGAAGAGCCTGCGGCTTAATTTCGATGCGATATACAGCGGCTTTCTCGGCTCTGTCGAGCAGATAGACATCGTGTCGGATTTTATCGATGATTTTAAGAGTGAGGATACCGTTGTGCTCGTTGACCCTGCCATGGCGGACGGCGGCAGGATGTATGCGACATTCGATAAGGCGTTTGCAGGTCACATGAAACGCCTGTGCCAAAAGGCCGATATTATCGTGCCCAACTTCACCGAGGCGGCGTTTATGCTCGACGAGGAGTACATAGAGGCACCGTATGAAAAATCGTATGTCGAAGATACTCTCAAACGCCTCTGCGATTTGGGCGTGCCGAATGTCGTTTTAACCGGCGTATCGTTTGACGAAATGCAGGTGGGTTCGGCGGCTTATGATGGCAAAACCGGCGAGATAAGTTATGCCCTTGCCGACACGGTGGACGGTTTTTTCCACGGCACGGGCGATGTTTTCGCAAGTGCATTGCTCGGTGCATATATGAACGGACAGAGCCTTTCGAGAAGTGCGGAAATTGCCGTTGAATACACCCACGGCTGTATCGTTCGTACAAAGCAGGCAGGCACAGACCTTCGCTACGGCGTTGATTTTGAGCATGGGATACCCGAGCTGCTGCGGCAGACGGGAATAATATAAAAGGAGCGGGAATATGAGCTACGCAGATGAAATATTTATCAAAAACTGCAAGGATATACTTGAAAACGGAGTTTGGGATACCGATTACGATGTGCGTCCCCACTGGGAGGATGGCACAAAGGCACACACAATAAAGAAGTTCGGCGTTGTCAACAGATATGACCTGTCAAAGGAATTTCCCGCAATGACACTGAGAAAGACTTTTATCAAAAGTGCCGTTGACGAGTTGTTGTGGATATGGCAGAAGAAGTCTAACAATGTCAACGATTTGAACAGCCATGTCTGGGATTCGTGGGCAGATGAGAGCGGCAGTATCGGCAAGGCATACGGCTATCAGCTCGGTGTCAAACACCACTATCCCGAGGGCGAATTCGACCAGGTTGACAGAGTGCTCTATGACCTGAAAAACAACCCCCTGAGCCGCCGCATAATGACTAATATCTATGTCCACGCAGATCTCAGCGAGATGAACCTCTATCCCTGCGCTTACAGTATGACATTCAATGTTTCGGGCAATAAGCTCAACGCCATACTCAATCAGCGTTCGCAGGATATGCTCACCGCAAACAGTTGGAACATCTGCCAGTATGCCGCACTTGTGCATATGATAGCACAGGTTTCGGGTTTTGAGCCGGGCGAGCTTGTACATGTGATTGCCGATGCACATATTTATGACAGACATGTGCCGATAGTCGAGGAGCTTATCAAAAAAGAGCCGTTTGAAGCACCGAAGTTTGTTCTTGATAAATCGATAACCGATTTTTATGACTTTACGCCTGACAGTGTCCATTTCGAGGATTATAAGTTCCACGAGTTCAAGGAAAAAATACCCGTTGCGATTTAAGGAGAGAATATGAAAGCTATAGTTTGTGCGGATAAGTGCTGGGGAATCGGCAAGGGCAACGGTATGCTCTTCCATGTTCCGGCGGATCTCAAATTTTTCAAAGCAAAGACCATGGGCAGTACAATAGTTATGGGTCGTGCGACTTTTCTCTCGCTCCCCGGACAGAAGGCTCTGCCGGGTCGCAAAAATGTCGTGCTCGCAGACGATGATTTTTCTGCGGAGAACATCACCGTGGTTCACAGTATCGATGAGCTGATGCGTGAGATAGCCGATGACGAAAGTGTTTTTCTCACCGGCGGTGCGGCCGTGTATGCACAGCTGATAGACTTCTGCGATGAGGCGTATGTGACGAGAGTCGATGCCGACGGCGAGGCGGAAAAGTTCTTCCCGAACCTTGATGAGCGTGCAGGATGGAAACTTGCCGAACGCTCTGAACCGCAGGAGAGCAACGGATATACATTTACATTTGATACATATGTAAAAGAATAACGGGAAAAGAGCTGTTCCGAAAAAGCGGAACAGCTTTTTTGTGCAACTTTTCGCCCTTTACACATATAATGTACGGAAAACATTGTGGAGGTGCGAATTTGAATAACGGTAGAAACAACAACTGCTCATCCTGCAACAATACGGAACAGCTCAGCGTGATGAATCTCGACTGTATGGCAAACGAGAACAACTGTTTTCGCAAAGCGGTGTGGACGGGCGAAAATCTGCAAGTTACGTTGATGAGTATCCCTGTCGGCGGTGACATCGGTGCAGAGCTTCACGAGGACACGGATCAGCTAATCTGTATAACACAGGGCTGTGCGACGGTGAGCACGGGCAGCTGCCAATGCGAAATGCGCTCGGTTTCGAGAGCGGATAGCGGCAGTGCAATAATCGTGCCGGCAGGCACATGGCATAATGTGACGAATAATTCCAATGTGCCGCTGAAGCTCTTCTCGGTATATGCGCCGCCCCACCATGCGGCAAACACGGTTCAAAACAACAAGCCGTGTGACTGTGAAAGATAAATAGAAAAATCCGCAGTAGAGCCGCTCGCCCTACTGCGGATGCTTTATTGTTGAGCTGAAACTATGTTTATGAGTACCTCGACCATCTTCGGCAGTGCATCAACGGGAATAGCTTCGTATATGCTGTGGAAGTTCATGCCGCCTGTTGAGAGGTTCGGGCAGGGGAGACCTTCGAATGAGAGCCGTGCGCCGTCTGTTCCGCCTCTTATCGGCACGATGTTCGGCTCGACTCCGGCCTTGAGCATGGCGATCTTCGCACGCTCGACTATCTCGGGGTGCTTTGAGATTATCTCGATCATATTGTAGTAGCTGTCCTTTATGCTGACTTCTACAGTGCCCTCGCCGTATTTCGAGTTCATGAAATCGACAAGCTGTGATATGAACTCCTTGCGGCGTTCAAAGAGCGTTCTGCTGTGGTCTCTTATGAGCATATGTGCTTTTGCCTGCGTTTCGTTGCCGCAGATGTCCGCAACATGATAGAATCCCTCACGCCCCTCGGTGTGCGATGGGGTCTCGTTGGCAGGGAGCATACCGATAAATTCGGCAAGATAGAGTGCGGCGTTCTTCATCTTGTTTTTGGCAGAGCCGGGATGAGTGTTTACGCCGTGAATTGTTATGTCCACAGCGGCGGCATTGAAATTCTCACACTCAAGGCTTCCCACCTCGTCGCCGTCAACCGTGTAGGCAAAATCCGCACCGAAGCGTGCGTAATCAAAGTGGTCTGCACCGCAGCCTATTTCCTCGTCGGGGGTGAAACATATGCACACCTCGCCGTGGCGAATATCGCCTTTGTTCAGCTCGTCACACGCACCGACTATTTCGGCAACGCCTGCCTTGTCATCCGCACCGAGCAGGGTGGTGCGGTCGGAAACGATGAGCTGACTGCCGATGTATTTGTCGCTTATCATGGGCGCATTTGTGCCGTCAAATGTGATTATCTGCGGCTTAACATTCGCACCGCTGACATCGGGCGAAGTGTCCATGTGGGCGATAAGTCCTATCTTCGGCAGGTTTTCGCATCCGTCGGATGCGGGAATGTGCCCGTATACATAACCGAGCGAATCACGCATGGCATCCGCCACGCCGACCGATTTCAATTCCTCAACGAGGTAGTCGGCAAGAATAAGCTCCTTCTCGCTCGACGGCACAGTACCGCTCTCCTCATCCGAGGTGGTCTCAAAAGTGACATATTTCAAGAATCTTTCAATAACATTCATCAAATCATCTCCTGTCGTAAATGATACCACAAAAGGGCAGCTTTGGCAACGGGGGTAGCGTATGCCATGTCAAAAAGCTTATTTTTGATTTAATTGCACACATTCATTCCTCTTTGCAAGCTGCTCTCCACCTGTTTTGCCTTTTCAAAAACTTATTTTTCCTGCGTTTCAATCTCCCGAAAAATTTATTGATTCTCGTCAAAGTACTTGAAGTGCAAGCGGTGTTGCGGTATACTGTACTTGCTATATAAAGTTCCGCAGTGCGGAAAATATTTTATTGGAGAGAAGTATATGCTGGATATTAAACAGACAGACAGAATGCTTTTGAAGCTCAAGCGCTTCGAAGACATTATCGAGCCGATGTTCTGGGATAAAGTCGGCGAGACAGGCCCCGTCAGCGCATTTGCAACGCTTGACCGCCATCACAGCATTCCCGATGACAGCCTCTTTGCACCCGTTGAAAAGGGTTATAAGTGGGGCGAGGAGTTCGGTTATTGCTGGTTCAAGACAGATTTTGTTGTTCCCGAGGAGCTTGACGGTCAGGATCTTTATATCCGTCCGCACATTTCAGGCTATGAGGGACTCCTTTGGGTTGACGGTGTGCCCTACGGTAACTTCAGCACGAAGATTGTTTTTACCTGCCACGGCAACCATTACTGCGACCTGCTCAAGAAGAATGCAAAGGCAGGCGAGAGGATAGCTATTGATATAGAGTATTATGCCGGCCATTCTTACAAGGGATGCGACCCGACAGATGACAATCCTCTTCTTGACTATGATTTCTCCTTTGACGGAATCGACATTTGCACAAAGAACCACGCTGTTCAGGATTTCTATTTTGACCTGCGCACTTTAAATCAGCTTGTCGAGCAGCTCCCCGAGACTTCTTTCAGAAGGGGTCAGGTTATAAACGAGCTTACCAATGCTTTCAGAGAGATTTATCAGTCTCCCGAGGATGTTGACCGTGAGGAGTTTCTTGCGGGACTTGAGAGAGCAAAGCCTTATCTTAAAAAAGCACTCGATTCCAAGAACGGTGACGGTGCTCCCAAGGCTGTCGTTATCGGTCACTCGCATATGGATACCGCATGGCTTTGGCACGTTGGTGAGACAGTCAAAAAGTGTGCGAGGACTTACGCTAATCAGATAGCACTTATGGATGAGTATCCCGAGTATAAGTTCATCCAGAGCTCGTCGTGCCACAGCGACTTTATGCGCCGCAAATATCCCGAACTGTTTGAAAGAATTCAGGAGAAAGTCAAAGAGGGCAGATATGAGCCCAACGGTGGTGTGTGGGTCGAGTGCGACTGCAACATAACTTCCGGTGAGTCTATGGTCAGACAGTTCCTGTGGGGTCAGAGATTCACAAGAAAGTATTTCAACTACACTTCAAATTGCTTCTGGCTGCCCGATACATTCGGTTACAGTGCGGCAATTCCCCAGATAATGAAGGGCTGTGCGGTCGATTATTTCCTGACCACCAAGCTCGACTGGAATGATACCAACAAGTTCCCCCACGATACATTCTATTGGGAGGGAATCGACGGCACAAAGGTGTTCACTCACTTCAACCGCAGTCACCTGTGGCCCGATGTTCAGGACACAGTCACCTGCGTCGAGGGTACGGAGAAGAGAAAGGATGCCTGCCTGAGAGATAAGAGAGTTACCGACACGAGAGTGCTCGCTTACGGTTACGGTGACGGCGGCGGCGGACCGCAGTTTGAGATGATAGAGTCTGCAAGGAGACTCAAGGACCTCAACGGCGCACCCAAGGTCGAGCATAAGCTTGTCGGCGAGGCAATGAAAGAGATGGAGGCAAATGCCGTCAGCCCCGATACATATACGGGCGAGCTGTATCTTGAGATACATCGCGGTACTCTCACCAATCAGCACACAATCAAGCGCAACAACCGTAAGGCAGAGTTCGCACTCAGAGACCTTGAAATATTCACCGTCAATGAGGCTGTCAAGGCGAATAAGCCTGCTGACAGTGCGGATATAGCACCGCTTTACGAAAAACTGCTTGTCAACCAGTTCCACGATATTCTTCCCGGCACCTGCATCCCCCGTGCACACGAGGAATCCCGTGCAATGACCACCGCACTTATCGTGCGTGCCCACGACCTTGTCAGAGATATGACAAAGGACAGCACTGCCGACTGCGTGACAGTGACAAATACCCTTTCATTTGACCGCTCAGATGTCGTGGTTCTTGACTACAACGGCAAAATAGTTGACGGTGACTATGTACAGCAGGTCTATACCGATGTTGAGGGCAACCGCAAGCTTATGGTACTCGGACTTACCGTGCCCGCACTTTCGAGCGTTACTCTGAAGCTCGTTGACGGCACTCCTGATGGTGACAGCCCGTTTGCTCTTGACGGAAACAGACTTGAGACTCCGTTCGCATCTGTCAAATTCGCCGACAACGGCACTATCTCGTCCTTTGTTGACAAGCGCTGCGGCAGAGAAGTCTGCGGTGATGGCTATTCGCTCAACACCTTCCTTATGGCGGAGGACTTCCCGGCAACATGGGATAACTGGGATATAGATGCCGACATCGAGATGAAGTATAAGGATGCATCGAAGCTTCTCAGCCGTGAAGTTATATCGAACGGCCCCGCAGCTCTTGTTATCCGTAGCAAGTATGCTATCAGCGATAAATCCACCATTGACCAGGATATGATATTCTTTGCAAATTCCGCAGAGGTTCGCTTTGACACTGTGATGAATTGGCAGGATAACCACCGTTTCCTCAAGACTGCGTTCGATACAAATATCAAGCAGGATTTTGCACGCTTTGATATTCAGTTCGGCAACGCTATTCGCCCGACCACACGCAATGACAGCGTTGAAAAGGCAAAGTTTGAGGTGCTCAACCACAAGTATACCGACCTTTCCGAGACCCGTTTCGGCGTTGCAATACTCAACGACTGCAAGTACGGCATAAGCGTTGAGGGCGGCAAGATGCGTCTCTCGCTCCATAAGGGCGGCGTGCGTCCCGACTTCAAGGGCGACAGAGGCGAGCATCACTGCGTCTACTCGTTCCTGCCCCATGACAGCGGCTTTAATGCAGAGGCTGTTATTCGCCCGTCTTATGAGCTGAACATCCCCGTGGCTGTTTCCAACGGTAAATATGAGACAGAGCAGCTTGTCAAGGTCGATGCCGATAATATTATCGTCGAGACCATCAAGCCCTGCGAGGACACCGAGCGTGCATACATCGTTCGTATGTATGAGGCCGAGGGCTCACGCACTAACGCCGAGGTTTCGTTCTTCAGCGGCGCAAAGAGCGTGAAGATTACCAATATGCTTGAGGAGGAGCTGAGCAATGTCGATGAGTTTGCTCCGGCAAAGCTCACATTCAGACCTTTCGAGATAAAGACGATCAAGGTTACTTATTGACGGGAGAGCCAAAATGACGGTTGAAAAGATTTCGCTCAACTCAAATTCGAATGTCACGCTGACTGCGTATCTACTCGACACTTCGTCCGAAATGCCGAATATGTTTTATCGCCCGGCAGTCCTTGTGCTGCCCGGCGGCGGATACCGTATGTGCTCGGACAGGGAGGCGGAACCGATAGCCATGGCGTTTGCCACGCACGGCTATAATACTTTCATTTTGCGATATACAGTCGGAGAGGGCAAGGCTTTCAAAATGCCGCTTGCCGATGCACAGGAGGCTCTCTCGCTTATCTACAGCAGGGCAGAGCAGTGGCATATAATCAAAGAAAAGGTTGCGGTTATCGGCTTTTCAGCCGGTGCCCACCTTGCGGCCTCGCTCTCGACTATGGGCAGCGTCAGACCGTCTGCGTGTATTCTCGGATATCCGTGTATACTCTCGGAGATAAGCGAAATTCTGGCGTTCCCCGTGCCGTCTGTTGATGAGTTCGTGGACAGCAAAACGCCCCCGACATTTATTTTCGGCAGTGCAAAAGATAAGACTGTGCCGATAATAAACTCCGTCAAGTATGCCGAGGCTCTTGCAAAAAATAATGTGCCGTTTGAGCTTCATATTTTTGCCGACGGTTGGCACGGCTGTTCGCTGTGTACTCCGAGCGTGTGTGACAATCCGCAGTCGGTCAAGGATAATGCCCGCTCGTCACAGTGGGTGAAACTCTGTACCGATTGGCTTTCGGACACATTTTCACTCGGCGAGTGCTGAAATCAAAATTAAATGAAAACGCACCTCAAAGAACTGTTCTTTGAGGTGCGTCGTTTTATGCGTTGTGTTTACTTTTTATATCCCTGTCTGAGTGTTGCAACACGGCAGGCACGGGCGTATGCCATGGTGACATATTCTTCATAAGATATGTTTTCGTACTGCTTGTTGTCGATGCGGTCGGGTTTCGAGAAACAGCTGAGCTCAAATGACATTATGTCGTCAAAACCGCAGCGGTCAAGTCTTGCGGCAATGTCATTCCAATCTGCGATGCCGTCAAAGGGGAGCAGATGCAGGTCATCACGCCAGGTTATCACGCCGTCAAAGTTGCGGATGCCGAGGTTGTCGTTTATGTGCGTTGCAATCAGGCGGTCGCCGTAAAGGGACAGCATATCCTGACTGTGGTTGTAGCACATTTCGTGACCGGTGTCCCAGCAGAAGCCGACAGCAGGACTGTCCTTGAAACGTTCCATAACTGCGGCGAGGTACTCTTCGCCTTCAACATTCTCAAATGCGACCTTGACTCCAAGCTTCTCTGCCTCGGCAACTATCTTTGCGAAGTTTTCAAGGCCTACTTCGGTCGGTGTGTGGTCATCGAAACCGATGAAAGTGTGGGCGACCATTATCGGAACCTTGTTTTCGGCACAGGTACGCACACAGCCTATGAGCTGATTGACAGCTTCATCGGCATCGGGGTCTGTTGTCCAAATGTCGCTCATAAGTGAGAACGGAGCGTGTATTGACTGGAAAATCATACCCTCTTCGTCTGCGATTTTACGCCACTGAGCGATGTTTTGACGCCATTCCTCGGTGTGCTTATACTCGAGGAAAAATCCCTCAAATCCGACCTTTTTATAAAGTCTAATCTGGTCTGCTATCGGGATGGGGAACTGCGGGCTGGCGTTCATGGCTAACTTATATTTCCACATTTTAATTGGGTCCTTTCTGCCGAAACTTTCCGGCAGTTCAATTATAGATGATGCACCGAAAAAGTCAAGAGCCGAGAGCTTTATTCATACTGCTCAAGTGCTTTGTGTGCAAGTGCAATGAAGTCGCTGCGGACGCTGTCGGGCGAAATTATGCTTATCTTGTCGCCGAAGTTCATTATCCATGTCAGGAAAACGGGACTTATGAACACCCTGACACGTGTATCAAAATGCGTGTCGGTTATGTTGGAGAATGTCACATCCTGACCGAATCGGTCGATGATAACGCCTGCGAGTTCGTTTGCACAGCGCAGTGTGACGGTCTCCTCTCTGCCTCCGTACATACCAAAGGTCTGTTTTGAATACAGTGCCATGTCAAAGTCTTTGAACAGTTCACCGCCGTCACGTTTTTCGTCGGTGACATTGATGCTTACCATCTTGTCCACCCTGTAGTGCTTTATCAGCTCGTCCTCGGAGTCGTAGCCTATCATGTAATAGTTCTCGTCGTCCCAAGTGAGTGCCCACGGGCTGATTACATACCGCTTGCCGTTATGACGCAGTTTCCTGCGCTTGTGCTCATCCCATGAGAAGTATTGGAACGATACTTTGACATTGCGGTTTATCGCCTCGTGTATGTAGTCCACGGTGTAGTAGATGCTCTCGTTCATGGTCTTTATGCGGTTTGATATGAACACCTGCCGTTGAAGCTTTTGAGCATCGTATCGACTTGCAAAGCTTTCGATTTTCTTGATAAGCTCGTTGCTCTTTTTGTGCGTGATGAATCTTGAAGATTGCACCGCATCCACAAGGAGCTTGAGTTCCGGCAGTTCAAAGTCACGGCTGACCACATGATAGCTCACGGTCTTGTTGCGGCTCGGGATAATATCGAACCCGAAGTTCTGAAGAGTCTCAATGTCGTTGTAGAGTGTCTTTCTCTCGGCCTCGATTCCGTATTCCTGTAATGCTTCGGCTATTTCAACAATAGTCAATCCGTGTTCTTCGTCTGTGCGTTCGAGCATGATCTTCATCAGATAGAGAATCTTCATCTTTTGATTTGGTTTTTTAGGCATAGTATATCCTCCCGATTTTGTTTTCGGATATATTATAATAAATCGTATGTCCAATAAAACGGACTTTGCTTTGACACGCTCCCTGTTAAGCGAATTTTTTCAAAGAATCTTTTCACTGTCCATTATACATTGGAAATTTCAATATTGCAATAACAAATGCGGAGAAAATTAGACGACACAATCGGCATACAATGCTGTATGCTGATTGTGTCGTCTAAACAAAAAAATTCCCCTGTGTGAACCGGTCACACAGGGGAAAGTAGTACGATTTTGATTATTTCTTGAATGCGTCGTTGTGGGTCAGTGCAAACCAGACCTTGCAGAACAGATCACTCTTGCCGCAGACGTAGAGAATGGAGTCAGCGAAAAGCTTAACAACATTGCCCCAGTCGAAGAAGAACTTGTTCTCGGCCTCGGGTGCGCCGTCATAATCAAGGGTGAACGGCTGAACATAGAGGATAGCACCCTCGCCAAAGACTTCGGCTCTGACATAGCTGCCGATTTCGTCCGAATAATCATCGAGGTCGATGGTGTTGCCGACATGGATAACCTTGCCGTCCGCAATCCAGTGAACAGTCAGAGCGTTCTCTGCGGTGATGGAGATTGTGTCCTCCTTATCATCAACTGTGATGTTGGTGATGACGGGCTGAACTGTGCCGGTCTCTGCGTGCCACTGACCGTTTTCGTCAGCGAGGTTGTAGCCGACTTCCTTGCTCAGCTGCTCAAGCTCGGGAGTGTTCTTGATGTTTCTGCTTCCTGCAAAGAAAGCACCCTGCTCCATGCAGGACTTGAGGTTATCTACAGTGTTTTCGGGCATGAGCATGATGGTCCAGCCGCTGTCCATTGCGGAGAAACGGTGAGCATCGGCACTTGCGAGAGCGAAAACGTTTCTGCCGGAGGGAACGACCTTCTGAAGAAGAATATCCCAAAGCTTGCGGTCGTGGCGTGTACGGCCGTCGCCCTTGCTGTTGACATCAACGCCGATGCAGGAGGGATATTTCTTGAGAAGTCTTGCGAACTTGTTGATGTAGTAATCGTAATCCTCGTTGTAAGCCTTGTCAAAGTCATCCTCGTGGCGTGCGTCTGTGTACTCGCCGGGATGGTTGATGACGGAAAGTCCGCCAAGCTCGTCAACATTCTTGATGGGGGTCTCGTAGTCGCTTGTGCCGCCGAGAACGCCGTTGCCGTAGTCAACGAACCATGAGTTGACATGTGAGTTGTTGATGGAGACGGGGTTGTTCTCAATGCCGTAAGGCACACGGAGCATACCTCTGCCGTCTCTGTCAGAGCCGGTGGTTATTTCCTCATAACGCTCCTGAGTCAGACCTGTGGGCTTTGCAAAGCTGTCTCTTCTGAAGCCGAGTGCCCACTGAAGAGCGGGAACATAGTTGGGCTCAGTCCAACTTCTGTCAACGGTTCCGTGGTCGGTGATGGCAAGAATGTCGTAGTCCATTGAGTAGTATGTCTCAATGACATCCTTGAAATCGTCATCGCCGTCGGAGACAATGCTGTGGTTGTGAAGGCTGGCTTTGTACTGGCCGTAGGTTTCCCAGTTGACGGTTGAGTAGGGGTTCGTGATGGTGTAATCAACATCCGCTGCCTCTTCGCCCTGTGCAAATACTACGGGGAGTGCGCCCACGCATATCAGAGCGGCGAGCAGAAGAGAGAGTACACGCTTGAAATAGCTGTGTTTCATGTCGTTTCTCCTTTATTTTAATATAATTGCTTTCAGTTAGCAATGGTTACCTAAGCAATTATACAATATCTAATCAAAAAAGTCAAAAATTTTATGCGATTTTTTTCGTGGCTATGGAAAATATTTTGGCTGTATGTTAAAATTATGTAAAATGTGAGGGAGCGCTATGGACATAAAACAGGAGCTTTTAAAGCTCGTCGATGAAAAATACCGTGACTTTACTTCGGCACTTATTCCGAATGTCCCGAAGGAGAGGGTGCTCGGTGTTCGTTTGCCCGAGATAAGGGCACTTGCAAAGCGAATATTGAAAGAGAGCGGCGGCAAGCTTCCGAGTGTGGAATACGGCTCGACCCTTGAAGAGAAACTGCTGCACGGCTTTGTCGTCGCAGGGGCGAAACTTCCGCTTGAGGAGCACCTCAAGGCGGTTGCCGACTTTGTGCCGGAGATAGACTGCTGGTCTGTGTGCGACAGCTTTGTTACAAGTCTCAAGTTCTTCAAAATGAACCGGGAGAGGGTATGGGAGTTCCTGCAACCGTATTTTGCTTCCGATAAGCCTTATTATATCCGCTTTGCCGTGGTGTCGTCACTTTCACATTTTTCTCAGGCTGAGTACGCAAAACGGGCATTTTCAAAATTTGACGAAATATCGAACAACGATTACTATGTCAAAATGGCCGTGGCGTGGGCGGTGTCCGTGTTCTTTGTGCACACGCCCGAAATTACATGGGATTATCTCAACGAAAACTCGCTCGATGACTTCACATTTAACAAAGCACTTCAAAAGATAACCGAGTCCTATCGCGTCTCGGCTGAGGATAAAGCAAAAATACGCTCAATGAAGCGAAAATAATCACAGGAGAAGAAATATGAGCTTTTTGAGAAAAATCATTTCAAAAATCATCAACCTCTTTCTGAGCGCAACGGCGCAGGGAATGAGCAAGGGCGAACTCGGCTCGCCCGAGGTGTCCGGGGAGATCAAGCAGACCGCACGCACGGCTGCCTCCGAGGGCATAGTTATGCTCAAAAACGACGGAGTTTTGCCGCTCAAAGACGGCACGACTGCCGTTTTCGGCAGAGTACAGAAGAACTTTTTCTTTGTAGGCTACGGTTCGGGCGGCGATGTCAACAAGCCCTACAGTGTTAACCTCATTGATGGTATGAGAAATGCGGGCATAGCGGTTGACGAGCAACTCGCAAAGACCTATGACCGTTGGACGAAGCTTCACCCTGCGGACGACGGCGTGTGGGGAATGTGGCCGAGATTCTATGACGAAATGAAGATTAGCGAGCAGACGGTTTCGGATGCCGCATCACGCTGCGAGAGTGCGGTTGTCGTTATCGGCCGCTCGGCAGGTGAGGACAGAGAAAACGCACTCAGCCGTGGCAGCTATTATCTGACAAGAGCAGAGAGGGCGTTGCTCGACAAAGTTACTGCAAAATTTAACAAAGTGGCCGTGCTCATAAACAGCGGCAACATCATTGATATGTCGTGGCTTGAGGATTACGGCGACAGGATAGGTGCGGTTTTGTATGTCTGGCAGGGCGGCATGGAGAGCGGAAACGCAATAGGCGATGTGCTCTCCGGCAAGCTTTCACCGAGCGGCAAGCTCTCGGACACTGTTGCAAAGGAGCACAAATTCTATCCGGCCGCATCGAATTTCGGCGCAAGACATCACAACAACTATGTTGAAGATATTTTTGTCGGATACAGATATTTCGAGACCTTCGCCCCCGAAAAGGTGATGTTTCCGTTCGGATTCGGCATGAGTTATACCGAGTTTGAACTTTGCGATAAAGCGGTTATTGTTGACGGCGACAGCATTTCGGTTTGCGTAACTGTCAAAAATGTCGGCGAATTTTCGGGCAGGGAAGTCGTTCAGGTCTATCACGGCGCACCGCAGGGCAAGCTCGGCAAGGCCGCAAAGAGCCTTGTGGCATATGCCAAAACACGCACGCTCGCCCCGGGCGAGGAGCAGAGGATGGAGCTTTCTTTCTCCGCCTGCCGTATGGCCTCTTATGACGATTCGGGCAAGACGGGCAATGTGTTTTGCTATGTTCTCGAGGAGGGCAGTTATCCGATATATGTCGGCACGGATTCACATTTGTGCGTTAAGTCAGGTGAGTATACTGTCCCGACTCTTCGTGTCGTGGAACGTTTGAGCAGTCATGCCGATTGTGCGCCGAAGTATCCGTTTGAGAGAATGACCGCATTTGAAAAGCCCGACGGCACGGTGGGACTTCGTTATGAGACTGTCCCCACAAGGACTGTTTCACGCCGTGAGGAAATAGTAGGTAATCTTCCGAAAGCACCCGATTTCACGGGCGACCGGGGCATAAAGCTCATTGATGCGGTCAACGGCAAGGCGACCTTTGAGGACTTTGCCGCTCAGCTTGAGGACAAAGAGCTTGAGGCACTCTGCCGTGGCGATTATGTTATGAACAGCAAGCTCGGCGCACCCGGAAATGCGGCGGTTTATGGCGGAATAAAAGAGTCTCTGCGAGACAAAGGTATACCGCCCGTCACCGCAACGGACGGCCCCTCCGGCATAAGACTTCATTGCTACGCCTCGCTTTTGCCCATCGGCACATTGCTTGCGTGTACATGGAATCCCGAGCTTGTCGAGAGCCTTTATGCCTGCCTCGGCGAAGAGATGGTTAAAAAAGGTTCGGATGTCCTGCTTGCCCCCGGAATGAATATCCACAGAGATCCGCTTTGCGGCAGAAACTTCGAGTATTTCTCGGAAGATCCGCTACTCACGGGCACAATGGGTGCGGCGTTCGTCAGAGGTATGCAGTCAAAAGGCGTGTCGGCGTGCCCGAAGCACTTTGCCTGCAACAACCAGGAGACACTGCGAATTTTTACCGATTCACGCCTTTCCGAGCGAGCACTTCGTGAAATATATCTCAAGGGATTTGAAATATGCGTCAAGACCGCAAAGCCGCATAATATTATGACATCGTATAACAAGATAAACGGCGCATGGGGACATTATCACTACGGAACCTGCACGGGAATACTCCGTGACGAGTGGGGATATGACGGCTGCGTGATGACCGACTGGTGGATGCGTGCTGCAAAAGACCCCGACTTTAAGCGTCTGAGAAACAACGGCTACCGTGTTCGTGCACAGGTCGATGTGCTTATGCCCGGCGCAGGAGCAGGCTCAAGAGCGGCTGTCTATGACCCGACCCTGCTTTCTTCCCTCGGCAAAGATGACGGCATAACAAGGGGCGAGATTGTCCGCAGTGCGATAAACACTCTGCGTTTTGTCACCCGCTCGCAACCATTTACAAAGGAACATTCACTCGGAGTTACTTATGTTCCCGGCGAAAACTGGTTTGAACACAGATGAAAAACAGGGGACAGCTCATTTTTTTGAGCTGTCCCCATAGTTTTTGCATTTTCACAATTGGCTGAAAAATCTGCCGAAAAATAGCGGGAATATGTGCAAAAATGCGGATTTGGGTTGACTAAACGCTTCCTGCGTGTTAAAATCCTAACCGGTCGGCAGCAGTGTCGTCCGAGTTCCCCGACAGTCGTCGGAGTATATAGGAGATCAGAGGGTATATGTTAAAGAAAATTTCTGCCTGTCTTTTGGCGGTTTGCCTTTCGCTGCTTATGTGTGCGTGTTCCGCATCACGCTCGGAAATATCCGCTTATGTCAAAGGCACGCTTGACTCGGTTTATTTAAATCAAAACAGTGACGAATACCTCAAAATGATAGACAGCACTGCCGAAGAATGTCAGGAGAGCTACAGGCAGTATGTTATGAATGAGGTTGAGTATTTCAACAGCTATATGGATATATCCGATGTCTCGGATGAAACCGAGCAGAGGGTTGTCAAAATAATAGAAACCCTGTATGCCAACTGCAAATACGAAGTCGGAGATGTGACAATAGGCTCGGACAGGTTCCTTGTCAGTGTTACGGTTTATCCGATAGATGTTATCTCCAGAGCACTCGATGACGGCATAGCTGATTTTGAACGCTCTTATACAGACAACGCCAGCAGAGGAAAATATGACGATATGTCGGACTCGCAAATCGAAGAGCTGTGGGCGCAGGGGATAATCTCCGCAGTCGAGGCAAATATGACAGATATAGGCTATCTCGACCCCGTAACCTTTTCGCTTCAAGTGCTTGAAGATGATGATGGTTATTATATCAGCGAGGATGACCTCGTGCGTATGGACGAGCTGGTAATTCAGTATTAAACCGAATCCTGTTTTCAAAGAACAAAATGTTTATATCCGACCTGCTGCGAACACGGGTCGGATTTTTTGTTTGCGTGTGTTTTGTGATACCTTAAAAATTGCCGATGATTCTTACTCTGGGGAAAAATATTTGCCGTATCTTGACTTTTGACCGTGTTTTATGTATAATAATTGTTCGTCCGCTCAGTTGCCATATGCAGATGAATGCTGAGATGTTTGTTTGACTGTAATGGAGATGAGAAAATGATACCTACCGAGAACTATAACTGCTACGAGTATTTCAAAAAGAATACAGCCTCTTTCGGTGATTACGATGCTGCGATAAGCTTTGGACACAGGATAAAAAAATCAACACTTCTCAATGATATAGACCGCCTTGCGGCTTATTTCAAGAGTGTTGGACTCAGACGAGGCGATGTTTACACCGTCTTTCTGCCCACCTGCGTGCAGAGCTTCGTTGCGTTTTACGCACTCAATAAGATAGGCGTTATTGTCAATATCGTCCATCCGCTCACTCCGCCAGACCTTTTAAAGGAGACTATGGATTCCACAGGCTCAAAGGGCATTATGATAATGGATGTTCTGGCAAAGCAGTATGTCGATATGCTCAATTTTCATAATATTCCCTGTGTGGTCTGCTCCAATTCCGACTATGTGCCGCCGACTGTGTATGCGGCATTCAGAGGATATGAGTTTGTCAAGGCACATTCGTCTCAGAATATTATGAACTCTCTCACTTACAGAGCGGCTCTTCACCGCAGTCCCGTGTCCGACGGCGTTGCAAACAATGGCTCGGATGTTGCAGTTTACCTGCACGGAGGCGGTACCACGGGCAAGAGCAAGACTATAAAGCTCTCGTCAAAAGCGTTGAACGAGCTTGCTTATAAGACCGGCAAGGTCGAACATCACAACACTCCCGGTGTCGAGTGCTCGATGATAGTTCTGCCGCTTTTCCATGCGTTCGGTCTCGGACTTTCAATGCATTTCAGTATGTGCGAGGGATTCTGCTGTATCCCCGTGCCGAAATTCAAGCCGCACAAGGCAAATGAGCTTTTGCGTGAATACAAGGTATCGCTGATAGTCGGCGTGCCGAATATGTACAAGAAAATGTTCGAGCAGAAGAACTTCGAGGGCAGACATCTGCGTAATCTTGAGCTTATGTTCAGCGGCGGCGATATAGTCACCGAGCAGTTCCTTGATATGTTCAACTCCACTATAGCAAAGTGGGGCGGCGAGGGCAGACTTTTCAGAGGTTACGGTCTGACGGAGGTTTGCTCCGCCTGCTGTACCAATACTTATGCCGAGAACAGGAGTAACTCTGTCGGCAAGCCGTTTTACGGAATGCGTGTCGAGATTTGGGATAAGAACAAAAAACGTCTGCCTGCCAATACTGTGGGCGAAATAGTCGTTTCCGGTTCGACGCTTATGGAGGGTTATCTCAACGAGCCTACAAGCGGTGTGTATACCGATGATGTCGGTGTGCGTTGGGTGCTTACGGGTGACCTCGGATATATAGACGAGGACGGTTTCGTGTTCTTTACGGGACGAAAGAAGAGACTCATAATCATCTCCGGTTACAATGTTTATCCCTCGGATATAGAGGAGAAGGTAATGGGTGTTGCCGGAATAACCGAGGCTTGCGCCGTCCAGGGCTATCTCGACTCAAAGCCGATAGTCAAGCTCTATGTGGCGCTTGACAGCGAGCCTGAAAATAAAAAGAAAAAGATTGAGGAGATTGACGAGTTCTGCCGCAATAACCTCGCTCGATTCTCACGCCCGACCAAGATAATCATCCTCGATGAGCTGCCCCGTACTCAGATGGGCAAGGTCGATTTTATGAAACTGTGTGACCCTGTTCCGACCGATAAAAAGAAAGACAGGGAAAAGGGCGAAAAAGAAAAGGCCGACAAGCAGTAATTTTAAACCGAAAGCATATACTAAGACCGACCCTGCAATATGGGACGGTCTTATTTTTTTGTCTTGAATACAACTCGGGCAAATCTTGCAAAGGAGATTGGTATGTGCGGAATAATCGGATATGTCGGAGAAAACAGAGCGGTTCCCGTCTTACTTGACGGACTTAAAAATCTCGAATACAGGGGATACGATTCGGCAGGTATCGCCGTGTGTCGGGGCGGAAAAATCACAACGGTGAAATCGGCAGGGCGAATATCCGAGCTTGAAAGAAAGCTCAAAAGTGAGGGTGAACCTGAAGGGAACATCGGAATCGGTCACACACGCTGGGCAACACACGGTGCTCCGACTCGGGAAAATGCCCATCCACATTCGGGCTCGAGCGGCAGAGTGACCCTTGTTCACAACGGTATTATCGAAAACTATCTCGAACTTCGTGAGGAGCTTTCACGGCAAGGCAGGGAATTTGTTTCGCAGACCGATACCGAGGTTCTGGCACAGCTTTTCGACAGCCTGTATGACGGCGACCCGATTCTCGCCATGCGTGAGACCATGTGCCGTGTCAGAGGTTCTTATGCTGTGGCAGTACTGATGAGCGACCGCCCAGATGAGATTCTGGCGGTCAAAAAGGACAGTCCGCTGATAGTGGGTGTTGACGATGATGCGACTTATCTTGCGTCGGATATCCCTGCTCTGCTCAAGTACACCCGAGACTGCATTGTTATGGACGACGGTGAGATAGCGTTGCTCAAAAAGGGAGAGGCAAGATTTTTTGACCTGTCGGGCAAAGAAATCGCAAAGAAAACCGAACACATTACATGGGACGCAGTGGAGGCGGAAAAGGGCGGCTACAGGCATTTTATGAAAAAAGAGATAGCCGAACAGCCCCGTGCCGTGCGTGATACGCTGATGGGAAGAATATCAGACGGCAGGGTTTTGCTCGATGAATTTAAGCTGACGGATGCACAGATAGGAAACATTCGGGCGATACACATCTGCGCCTGCGGCAGCGCTAGATATGTGGGTATGGCGGCAAAATATATAATCGAACGCTCATCGGGCATACTGTGCGAATGTGAGCCTGCAAGCGAGTTTCGCTACAGATGTCCGTCGGTGAGCGAAAACGATTTGTGTCTGGTTATAAGTCAATCGGGTGAGACTGCCGATACACTTGCGGCACTCAGAGAGGCGAAAAAACGGGGAGCGCATACGCTGTCCGTTGTCAATGTCGTGGGCAGCACAATAGCAAGAGAAAGCGAAAATGTAATCTATACGGCGGCAGGTCCCGAGATAGCGGTGGCGACAACAAAAGCTTTTTCCGCACAGCTGGCGGCAGTCTATCTCATTGCCCTTCGGCTCGCACGGGCGGTGGGCAAACTCACTCAAAGCGAGGAGAGGGCGCATTGCACGGCACTTGAAAATTTGCCCGAGCAGATAGAGGGCATACTCGAAAGGGAGGCGGAGCTTTATCCGATTGCCGAACGTTTAAAAGATGCAACGAGCATATTTTTTATTGGCAGAGGACTTGACTATGCCGTGTCTCTTGAGGGGTCGCTGAAGCTCAAGGAAATATCATATATAAACTCCGAGGCCTATGCCGCAGGGGAACTCAAACACGGCACAATATCCCTCATAGAACAAGGCTCACCCGTCATAGCCGTGGCAACGCAAAAGGAGCTGTTTGAAAAAACGCTGGTCAATATCAAGGAGGTCAAAAGCAGGGGAGCGTTTGTCGCCGCTGTGGTGAATGAAAGCTCGGGTCGGTGCGAGAATGTGGCGGATGCGACTTTTGCCGTGCCCGATACTTTGCCCGAGTATATGCCGTCGCTTGATGTAATACCGCTCCAGCTTTTGGCATATTTCATTGCGACGGAGCGTGGCTGTGATGTCGATAAGCCGAGAAATCTCGCAAAATCCGTAACAGTTGAATAACCTGAGCGGTGCGGACAGTCACAGGACAGTTCGCATCGCTTTTTTTCAAAAACAGCTTGACTATTCGGGATAAATCGAGTATACTGTATTTGTAATCATCGAGGCGGCAATGCCTGCGGTGTTTTTAAAAACTTACTGGTTAGCCAACGCTAACTGTAGCTTGCACTCTGCTTTGCCGATTTTTTCGGGGTAGTGTATGCACTTCAAAATCGGGCGTAAAATTTGCAATCAAAGCCATTTGGCTTTTTTTAAATATCATTTAGTTAGCGTATGCTAACCGAATAAAAAGAGAGGTGCTCATTGTGTCGGAAGAGATGATAATCAGGCATTGTTCGCCAACACTTGCCGGAATTAAAACAGGCAATATGTTTTCGTGCGAGTATGCGAGTGCGGAGGATATGCGCCGTGCCGTGCGGCGGTTCAACAAAAAGCTCGGCGGCAAAGGGCTGCGTGTAGTGCCGCTGAAATTTGACGGCAAAAGAGCACTGATTTATATTTATCGTCCGATTATGCTGACGAGAGACCTCGAAAACGAGACGGCCTGCGAGGTGCTGAAGAAATACGGATATATCGGTACGCCGTCACGCTGTGTAGTAAGACTTGTCAGCAGGCTTAACGAGAGCGGCGATTTTCCGCATGAGATAGGCCTTTTCCTCGGCTATCCGCCCGAGGATGTGTGTGGATTTATTGAGAACAGGTGCTGCAAGTGCATAGGATGCTGGAAAGTCTACGGCGACGAGGAGACGGCAAAGAAAACATTTGCCAAGTATAAAAAATGCACCGAGATTTACTGTAGGCTCTACAGTCAGGGAAGAGAAATCGAACGGCTTGCGGTGTGACACATTTGCCGCATAAAGTCGATTGATATATATTTTTTTGAAAGGTCGGGAGACAAAATGAGCAAAATAGCAGTTGTATATTGGAGTGGTACGGGCAACACCGAGAGTATGGCACAGTCGGTTGCCGAGGGTGCAAAGAACGCAGGGGCAGAGGTTTCTCTGCTCACCGCTTCGGAGTTTGACAGCAGTATGATGGATTCGTTCGATGCGGTTGCGTTCGGTTGTCCGGCAATGGGCGCAGAGGTTCTCGAAGAGGATGAGTTTGCGCCGATGTTTGAGTCGTGCAAGGCGAAGCTCAACGGTAAAAGAACGGCACTTTTCGGCTCTTATGGTTGGGGTGACGGCGAATGGATGCGTGACTGGGAGGAAGATTGCAGAGCACAGGGTGCTGTTCTTGTGTGCGATGCTATCATATGCAATGATGCACCCGACAGCGATGCCGAGGCGGCGTGTGCGGCACTCGGTGCGGCATTGCTTTGAGATTAAGAGGTGAATTTTTATGTTCAAAATCACATTGAAAATTGACGGAATGGCGTGTGGAATGTGCGAGTCGCATATCAATGACACGGTGCGACAGAATTTTGCCGTCAAAAAAGTCGAGTCTTCGCACACAAAGGGCATAACGCAGATAATATCCGAAACGCCCATTGGCGAGACCGAGCTTAAATCTGCCATAGATAAAACAGGGTATAAAGTGCTTGGGATGAGTACAGAGCCTTATGAAAAGAAACGCTTTTCATTCTTCAAAAAATAGAGAAAGACAGGGTGAGTGTATGATTTTATTTGAATACCTGATTATTGCAGCCTCGGCACTGTTGATTGTCATATCACTCGGTTATATCAAGAGACTGTGCCTGAGATATTTGAAAAAGATGAAATAGAGTGTTAAACAAAAACTCCCGACTGCCTGTGCAATCGGGAGTTTTCTATTCAGACGAGTTCTTTTATCAGGTTGTATATGCTCTCACCGAGGCGTATTATGCTCGGTCGGTCGTCACTCTCGGGCAGGTCTCCGACAGGCTGAAGAACTGAGTGTGTGCTCTTGTCGCAGTACATAAACTGCGGATAATCCGCACTGCTCCAAACGGTGGGCTGACCGTCAAATGAAATGAGGTAGTAGATAAATTCGTTGTATGCCTCGCAGAAGTCGTTGTGATCCTGACTGCGAACAAACCATGTCGAGTTGGGGAAGGCACAGGTTGATGCATCAACGAGCATATCTGCCGAGAGATATTTGTTGTCGCTGTTGCTTTGGAGTGTCTCTCCCACGGGCGCACAGGTTGCACCGAGTGAACCGAACTTTGTGTCAATGAGCATATCGGTCTGGTCAATGCTGTTTTCATATACGGGTATCGGCGCAATGCCGTAACCCATGCTGACACACACTGCAAGACCGTTTTTCTGTTCCGATTTGAGTCTTTCGCCCAAACCGCACTGAACACCGTAGTGGTAGCCGTCAACGGTCTTGATAAGCTCGCTGTACTTGCCGTTTGTGCCCGAATAGAGGATATTCTTTGCGGTTTCATAGTGCTCATCGGGGACAAAGCTCCACACGCCGGGCATTGTCGTGACGAGGTCTGTCAGACATTCGTCATAAAGTACATCGAGGTCATCTATAAGCAGGTTGTTGACAAGACAGAGCAAAAGGTCGAGGATGAAAGCGTCGTTGAGTACGCCTACAAGACTGCTCACCAGGTTGCCCGTCGTTGTGCCGCCGAGGAAAGTTTCAATGAACAGCTCGAATGCATCGGCCTTGCCCTCAACGGTGATATTTTTTGTGAACATCTCTCCGACTAAGGTGATGCCCTGAAATGCGCCGCTCAAGAATACGACTTTTTCGACATCGTCGCTTCCGTAATTTGTTATGTATGCCGCCGTAACGCAGGTGCCCTCGCTGTGAGCACAGATAACCACCTTGTCATGGCGTGTTATCGACTTGACCTCTTCAATGTAGTCGGCGAGTAATTTTGCGTTGTCGGCAGGGTCAAGTCTCCAGTCGTAGCCGAAAATATATTTGCCGTTGTCCTCTTTGCCATCATACAGGCGGTGAATATCCTCGTCTGTGGGCGTTGTGTAAGACACGGCGGCGGTTTTCGGTGTGCCGTTTTCGTCGCAGGCGAAGATACCGAGCATCGTTTCAAGTCCGTCTGCAAGTGCGCTTGTGAACAGTTCGTGATTGCCAACGGCAAGTGCCGCAAGCGAAATGCCTATGCTCGGCATGGCGCAGATGATCTCCTTTGCGCCGACGGACAGCGATGTACCGTCCTCGGTAAACAGCTCCTTGCCGAATCCGTTGACAATGACAACGGGTGTCTTACCACATTCGCAGTGTTCACTGTCGGCGAACGCCGCAGCCGGAATTGCGAAAAGCATTACTAAAGCGAGCAGAAACGAAACAGCCTTTTTCATATTGTTTCCCTCCGTTTTAAAATCCGAATAAGGACGGTACGAGGTAAGCGAATACTGACATAATAATTCCTGCGACGAGTATGCCGATAGAGATTATCGGGAACGATTTTTTGATTCTCATATCGGTCAGTGCGGCAATGAGAGCGCCTGTCCAGCCGCCTGTGCCGGGCAGGGGAATCGCAACAAACAGCAGCAGACCCCAGTCACGCCATCTTTTGACTTTTTCGCTGTTTCTCATTGAGCGTATCTCGAGCTTTTCGATTATCTTTGAAAACAGCGGCTTGTCACGCAGAAACTGAAAAATCTTGCGGATAAAAAGCAGTATGAACGGTATCGGAACTATGTTGCCGATATAGCAGATAATGAATGCCCGTGTGAAATTTACGCCCAAAAGCTTTGCGGCAATGAGTCCGCCTCTGAGCTCGAGGACGGGCAAAAGCGAAATGATAAAAATTATCAGTTCGTTTGGTATCCTGTTTTGAAAAAAATCAACAATGGTCTGAGCGAATTGTTCTGTCATTGCAATCCCTTCCGAATAAATCAAATCGATTCGAAAATTTTGTGCTTGTCAAGAAAACGTTTTGCACTTTTGAGTATGGCCTTGTCGTTTTCGAATTTGAGAGTTTCAAGTGCCCTGTCAAATGTCAGCCAGATGTAGTCGTCTATCTCCTCCTGCTGAATGACAGTTCTCGTATCCTCGGTTTTTGCAAGAAAAATCGTAACGGTCTTTTCGACTTTTCCCTGAATCGTGTAGTCGGATTTTGCGGTGAAATCGGGAATTATTTCTATGTGCATTCCCGTCTCTTCGAGCACCTCACGGCGAGCGGTCTGCTCGGGCGATTCGCCTCGCTCCATGTGTCCTTTCGGGAAGCCCCAGTGGGCACTGCGGTTGTTTTTGATGAGCAAAAGACGAATCTCATCGTTTATTCTGCGGCAGACTACCGCACCGCATGAGCGTTCATAGAGACATTCAAGACGGTAAGTTCCCTCGGGCTCTGCAAAAGCCAGAGCGTCGGCTATCTGGTAGCCGATAAAACGCATATTCTTCGGTGCAACGACAAGTATGCCCTTGCGTTCACCCTCTCTGTAAAGAACGGCTATGGCACGGCCGTCAAAATGTCTGACGGGGTGATGCACGCCCATGATATAAGCACCGGCGAATCGGTTATCAAACTGCCGTCTGCCCTCGAGCGAGCCGAAATTCAGAGAATATTTGTATCCGTGCTGACGGTTCAGGGAGCCGACCGGATTCGTTATCTTAACTCTTACGAATTTGCCTAACATAAGGTCAGTCCCTCCCTTTTTGGGGAATTTCAAAAATACCCCAATTCTAAATTATATTATACATTATACTCACTAATTTGTCCGATTTCAAGAGCCGAGAGGTAATTTCGGAAAAATGAAAGACTTTTCATGGGTTGTTAATTTCGACGATGTGTGATAAAATTAAATGCGGTATATCTGAATATTGTCTGATTTTCGGCAGTTTGCCGGGGATCGGGAGGAGGAGCAGTTTTGCAGAAAATACTCATAGCGGATGATGAGGCGAAGATACGCCGCATAATCAGAGACTTTCTATCAGCCAAAGGCTATGAAACCGTTGAGGCAGAGGACGGCGCACAGGCTATTGAAGTTTTTACCGACACACCGAATATTGACCTTGTCGTGCTCGACATAATGATGCCCGAGTATAACGGATGGGAGGTCTGTCGAAAAATCCGTGAGACCTCGAATGTTCCGATAATATTTTTGACTGCCAGGGGTCAGGAGTTTGATGAGCTTGAGTGCTTTGAATGCGGTGCGGATGATTTTATAACAAAGCCATTCAGCCCCACGGTGCTCGTTAAGCGTATTGAGGCGAGACTCAAGCGTTCTGCGGAAGCTTCATCGGATAAAATCGTGCTTGACGGACTTGTGATAGATGTCGTGGCACATTCGGTTGTCTGCGACGGTCAGGAGATAGAGCTTACGCATAAGGAATACGGAATCCTCAGCAAGCTCGCTTCAAGTAAGGGTAGAGTTTTCTCGCGTGAACAGTTGCTCGATGATATATGGGGATTTGATTTTCTGGGAGATTCGAGAACGGTCGATTCCCATGTGGCGCGCCTTCGCAGTAAGTTGGGCGATTGGGGCAGCCGCAATCTGCATACGGTCTACGGAGCGGGTTATAAAATAGAGGTGAGCTGATTTTGAACCGCAAAAAGGCAAAAGGGCATGAAAGATTAAAAAGATCGCACCGCCGTATGGTCTGCGAGATACTCGCAATTGTCATTACGATTGCGTTGACGCTTGTGCTGTTCAGCTCGGGCGTGCTTGACTATGCCTACGCCTTTACGGAGATTATGAGCAATATGCAGAGCATACGCCGCTCGCTTGATAATGAGAATCCGTTTACTTATGAATATTATCAGGCTCTCTCCGATTTTTCTGAGAAGAACTATTATCTTATCGAGGTGTTTGACCCTGACGGAAACACCGTCTATTCAAACTCGCAGGGATTTTTGTCTTTCGGCGGCATTTACGGCAGCTCCGAGGGATTCGGGGAGATAGGCGGACTTTATGAGGCGGGGCAGGTCGTGCGTGTTTTCGATACATATGATGATGAAATGAGCATCGACCTTTATGAAAATCCCGGTGACGGGTCGTCTTACTACCGTTATCGTGTCGAGCTTAAAAACGGGGACACTCTGCGTATCTGGCTACCGCTTTATCAGGTTGAACGAAATGCAACCACCGCATCGGTGCTGCTCATTGCATTTGCGATAATTGCCGGAGCGGTTGCCTGCGGTATCATACTCTATTCCAACCTGCGTATAGCACGCCCCGTTGCCGAAATGGCGGAGATAACAGACGCTATGGCAAAGCTCGATTTTACCAGAAAATGTGATGTTTATCCTCAGACAGATGTCCGCAATCTCGGCAAAAATATAAATGTGCTTTCCTCGTCGCTGAGCGAAACGCTTGACGAATTGCAGGATAAAAACGAAAAACTTACCGAGGAGCTTGAGCACAGTGCGCTGATAGACGAGTCGAGAAAGAGCTTTATCGCAAATGTCTCTCACGAGCTGAAAACGCCTATTGCCATAATTCAGGGCTATGCGGAGGGACTTAAACTCGGCATAAACAGCGACCCCGAGAGCAGCGGCGAATACTGTGACATAATCCTCGAAGAAACCGACAAGATGAACAGAATAGTTATGGAACTTCTCAATCTTGAGAAAATTGAAAGCGGTTCATATGTACTGACTCTCGAACGCTTCGATTTGAGCGAGATGATAGCAAGTCAGCTTGCGGCATTCTCCATGATGTTTAACGATAACGGTATAATCGTTCAAAATAAGGTTCCCGACGGACTTTCGGTCAATTCCGATGAGCGTACTGTTTTGCTCGTGTTGCAGAATTTTCTTTCAAATGCAGTGTCGAATATCGGCGGCAAGAAGATAATCCAGCTCACCGTTGAAGAGTTTGATTCGGTTTACAGGGTCAGCGTCTATAATTCCGGCGACCCGATAGACGAAAGCGACCTTGACAAGATTTGGTACAGTTTCTATAAATCCTCGAAAAAACGCAAAAACGAGGACTTCCATTTCGGTCTCGGTCTGCCGATAGTTCACGCCATACAAAAGCGTCTTGACAAGGAATGCGGAGTGGTCAATGAGCACAGCGGTGTGCGTTTCTGGTTTGATGTGGACAAGGCGTGAGAATTTGATTCGTGTGCCAATGCACCGAGGTTGAATAATCGTGCAAAAAATGTTATAATAATCGAAAGCTGATTTGTTAGGAGAGCTTATTATGATGAAAAACTCCGAAACTAAATATATAACGAGAGCCGTGTCGATTTTACTTTCGGCGGCAATGCTGCTTACTTTGTGTGCCTGTTCAAATGCTGTTTCGGTCAGCAAAATTAAGGGCAAACCCAAGCAGGTCGCACAGACCGAGAGTACACTGCTTCACTCTGTCGGAGAACAGGGTGAGTTCCAAAAGGTGGGCGAGTCGGGTCTTATTGAACTGTGGTTTGACGAGAGCACATATTCCGTGTGTGTGGCCGACCGCTCTCATGAGGACAGCGAGAAGATATGGACAACTCTTCCGTCCGATGAAAATTCCTCCGCTGCCGCCGCAACTCTCGAGATAGTCAACGGCGATACGCTGTATCTGCTCAATACGCAGGACAACAGCGTGTCTTATCAAAAGGCAAAGTATGAGTTCAACGACAATTCGGTTGTTGTGACATATTCGGTGTTCGCCGACAAGGCTACCGCCCAAAAGAGCGAGTATGACAAAAACGATATTGCGTTCAAGCTTGTGTTGAGTTATGAGCTGCAGGACGGCAATATGTATGTCAGCGCAAAGTATGAGAACCTTGTGGAAAATTCCAAGGCAAAGCTCACCAGACTTTATCTGCTCGACAGCTTCGGTTCATATACACAGCCGGGTCAGGGAGATTATATGTTCGTCCCCGACGGCAGCGGTGCTCTGATAAAGACCGATACCGCCGACGGTTCGTTTGTTTCACAGCTCGAACTCCCCGTTTACGGAGCCGATCCCGCATCGGGTCAGACCGATGAGGATGTGACAGCCGCCCGTGTGCCTGCTTACGGTATGAAACAGGGCGACAACGCCTTTGTCGTAATAATCGATGGCGGCGATGCCATAGCTACCGTGTGTGCGGACAGAGTCAGAGAGGGCAACGCTTTTTATGAAGTCGGTGTATTTTTCGATATAACGCCGTGTGCGGTGAAGAAAAACAGATATTACCTCAGCGATGAGTCTTATGACGGCGACATCAGCCTTTGCATCCGTTTCCTCAACGGCTCGAATGCAAGCTATACCGGCATGGCGGTGGCCGTGCGTGAGCAGCTGATAAGAGAACGCGTGCTCTCGACCAAGACTTATACTCACGATGATGAATATCTTCCTTTGGATTTGAGCGTTATCGGCGTTTCCGATGACATCCTGTTCTCGATAAGCAAGTTCAGCCCGAGGACAGCAAGGGTGTTCACGAGCTTTGAACAGTCCCTCGATATGCTCATGCGAATGAAGTCAAAGGGAATAAACTCGATAAAACTGCGCTATAAGGGCGCAATAACAGGTGGCATAGACCAGTCGGATATAATGTCTGCATCCGTGCTCAACAGAGTCGGCTCAAAAAACGATTTTGACGAGCTTTACGAATATATCGATGCCCAGAATATGGAGATATATCTTGATATAGACCTTTTCTCTGCGGCAAAGGATGATGCGTTCTCTTCGTCGAAAACGGCCGGGAATATATTCGGAAAGAAGGCCGAATATACTAAGAACAATTCTGCCTCCGCTTCTGTCGGAAAGGCAGGATATGAAAAGCGTCTGCTCGGAGTCGATAACATCGAAAAGGCGATAATCGAGATTTTGAGCAACTCACGCTTTACGCAGTTTACGGGAATCTGCCTTAACGATGTCGGCAGTGTTCTGTATTCCGATTATGAAAACGGCTTCAACCGTCAGGAGAGTGCACAGGAGATTTCCGACAAGCTTCCGGCACTCACCGCAAATATGAAGCTGATGACCGATACGGGCAACTTCTCTATGGTTAAAAGTGTCAGCTTCGTTTCGCACCTGCCAACATCAGCATCCCACGAAAACTCCGCTTATGTCAGCATCCCGTTCGTTGAGCTTGTTTTGCACGGTATGGTAGGTTATTCCTGCGAGCCGCTCAACTACGGCGATGACATTGAAACTGCGTTTTTGCGTTGTGTTGAATACGGTGCAGACCCGTCGTTTGAGTGGACATATTCGGCATCGTACACTGACAAAAAGAACAAGGGCGATGACAGCACAGGCGGTGTCTATTACGAAAATTGGATAACCACCGCTGCGGAGCTTTATGAGCGTGCGGACTCGGCACTCAGAGACCTTCAAAGTGCCCGCATGACCTCGCACAGTGAGGTGAGAAGCGGCGTGTTCTGCACGGAATACGATACCGGCGCAAAAATATATGTAAACTACACGGAATCCGACGTCACAATAAGCGGTATAACCGTACCGGCCGGTGACTTCTTGAGAATAAACTGAGGAGGATAATTATGCCTTATATCAGCACACAGGTAAATATTGAACTTGCAAAAGAAAAACAGGACAGACTTGCAAAGAAATACGGCGAGATAATCACCCTCGTCCCCGGCAAGACAGAGCGTTGGCTGATGCTTTCGTTCAGCGACAAAAACGAGATGTACTTTGCGGGAAAGTCGGACGAACCGATGGCTTATATCGAGCTCAAACTCTTCGGCGGCACGACCGACAGTGTTTATGACAGCCTGACAAAGGCGGTCTGCGATAGTGTTTCCGATATCCTCGGCATTGACCCTGCCAATATTTATGTCAAGTATGAGGAAGCGGAGCATTGGGGCTGGAATGGCTCGAACTTCTGATTGAACTTTAAAAGTGCCGACAGGTTGTTCGGCACTTTTCTTTTTGCGGACGATAGTTCTAAATCCTTGTTGACAGTTCGCATATGACATTATATAATTGTCATATAAAATGGGTGGTTTATAAAACGGAGGGATTTGCTTTGAAAAAACGCAGTGTACTTGTTTCCGTGCTGTATTTTTCCGATATATTTGTACTTATCTTTTCGATTTTCTGTTCTGCGTGGATGCGAAGCGATTTTAAATTAAAGCCGCTTGTCGATATGGCAAAGCTCAAGGGATTTTGGGCCTCGATAATTCTACTTGCCGCCATGTATGCCTGTGCATACACGCTTTCGAGGTCTTATCAGGTGCTTTGGGAATATGCGTCATTGCGTGATGCGTGCGTGATAGGTGCGTGTGCTATGGGCGTTATGGTTCTTTATGCCGTTATTTGTCAGATACTCTCGCTGCCGTTTTTCGGCTCGGCGGTTTATGTTATGGCGGCACTCATATGCTGTGCGGGTGTTGTCGGAATAAGAATGATTGCCAGGACAGTCAGACGCAAGCCGTGGGAAGCTGTGACTCCCAAGAGTGACAGAAACAACACGATGGTAATCGGCGCAGGCGATGCGGCGAATCTGCTCATTCACGAGATAAAGACAAGCCCGAGTATGGAATACTATCCCGTCTGCATTTTGGACGATTCGCCCGAAAAGCGATTCAGCAGAGTTTATGGCGTTAAAGTAGTCGGCAACTGCGACCGCATAGAAGAAGCAGTTGAAAAATACGGCGTGAACACAATAATTTTTGCCATTCCCTCGGCAATGCCCGAACGCAAAGCGGAGATACTTCGTCGCTGTTCAAAGACAGGCTGCGCCGTCAAGACCCTGCCGGGAATCAATCAGATAATCGATAACAAGGTAGGTCTTTCCAATATCCGTTCGGTCAATATCGAAGACCTGCTCGGCAGAGAGCCGATAAAAATCAAGCTCGATTCCGTCATGGATTATGTCAGCGGCAAAACCGTGCTCGTCACGGGAGGCGGTGGCTCGATAGGCAGTGAGCTTTGCCGTCAGATAGCCGAGCACGCTCCGCACAAGCTGATAATTTTCGATATTTATGAAAATAATGCTTATGATATTCAAAATGAACTGCTTCGAACTCATCCCGAGGTCGATGTCAAGGTTCTCATAGGCTCTGTCAGAGACAGCAAGAGACTTGACGCCGTGTTTTCACGCTATCGCCCGAATATTGTCTATCACGCCGCCGCACATAAGCACGTGCCGCTGATGGAGGACAACCCCAACGAGGCGATAAAGAACAATGTTTTCGGCACACTCAAAACCGTGCGTGCCGCAGATAAATACGGCGCAGACCGCTTTGTGCTCATCTCAACCGATAAAGCGGTCAACCCCACCAATATTATGGGTGCGACAAAGCGTATCTGCGAGATGATAGTTCAGACTTATAACAAACACTCCGAGACTGAATTTGTCGCTGTCAGATTCGGCAATGTCCTCGGCTCAAACGGCTCGGTCATTCCGCTTTTCAAAGAGCAGATAGCTCACGGCGGGCCCGTCACTGTTACGCACAAGGATATAATCCGTTACTTTATGACTATTCCCGAGGCGGTGTCTCTGGTGCTCCAGGCAGGCGCATCGGCAAAGGGTGGCGAGATTTTTGTCCTTGATATGGGCGAGCCTGTCAAGATAGCCGACCTTGCGGAGAATCTGATAAGACTTTCGGGCTACACACCTTATGAGGATATAGACATCAAGTTTACGGGACTTCGCCCGGGAGAAAAACTCTATGAGGAGTTGCTTATGGACGAAGAGGGACTCGAAGCCACCGCAAACAGCCTTATACATATCGGTAAACCTATTGAGATAGATGAGGATGTTTTCTTCTCGGGTCTCGAGGAGCTTAAAGATATGATGTATGATGACAACGCCGATATACGCAAAGTGATTAAGAATTTGGTCACAACATACAGAGAACCGAATGTTGATACTCCGTCAGTAACGTTTATGAAAAGGGCAGACGAGCCGATGGCAGACAATGACGACACGGTAAGGATATGATTTTTCACACACCGAAGCACAGTAGTGCTTCGGTGTGTTTTTATGAAGAACATAACTGGCTTGATGTTATCAAAACAAATAAATTTATTTTCACAACAAAAGTCGTTTGAAATTAGTTGAAACTTGCCGTATATATTGGTATAATTATAATTAGGTAATTGTACGTTAAAATACATATTTTGGGGGATTCGATTTGTATAAGGTACTGAAAAGAGCACTCGATGTTGTTCTTTCGCTTTTGGGTTTGATAGTGACCTCGCCCGTTCTGCTCATAGTCGCTCTGGCAGTGAAACTCGACTCCAAAGGCCCAGCCATTTTTAAGCAGGAGAGACTCGGACTTAATGGCAAAGTTTTTGAAATGTACAAGTTTCGCTCGATGTGTGTCGGTGCGGAGCAGATGGGCACGGGGCAGTATTCGTTCAAGGGCGACAGCCGTGTGACAAAAGTAGGCAAAATAATCCGTGCAACAAGCCTTGATGAACTGCCGCAGTTTGTCAATATTTTAAAGGGCGATATGAGCTTTATCGGCCCCAGACCGACACTTACTTATCATCCGTGGCCGCTTGAGGAATACAGCGAATTTCAGCTCAAACGTTTTGATGTTCGCCCGGGAATAACAGGACTTGCACAGGTCAACGGCAGAAAGGCAATCGAGTGGAACGAGCGTATCAAATACGATGTCGAATATGTCGAGAATCTCTCTTTTGCTCTCGACTGCAAAATACTTTTCAAGACCGTGCTCAACGTCATTGCGATGAAGGATAACGGAAATGTGAGCGAGACTGCAAAGAAACAGGAGAATGAAAATGCTGACTCTGATGTACATAACTAATTCCCCCGATGTTGCAAAAATAGCGGACAGAGCAGGGGTGGACAGAATTTTCATAGACCTCGAGCAGCACGGCAAGCAGAAACGCCAGGCAAACTGGGATTCCGTCAAGTCGAAACACAGCATTGAGGATATACCGAAAGTTAAAGCCGTGCTCAAAAACGCAGAACTTCTTGTGCGTACCGACCCCGTTTTTGACGGACTTGAGCAGGAGATAGAGAGCGTTCTGAGCTGCTCGCCCGATGTTATTATGCTCCCGTATTTCAAGACGGTAGAGGAAGTGGAAAAATTTCTCTCCATGGTCGGCGGCAGAGCAAAAACCTCACTGCTCGTTGAAACCAAAGAGGCGCAGGAAAAGCTTGATGATATACTGTCTCTTGGCGGAATCGATGAGATACATATCGGTCTTAACGACCTTTCACATTCGCACGGCAAGCGATTTCTCTTTGAAGAGCTCGCAGACGGCACGGTGGATGAGCTTGTCAGGTGTATAAAATCACACGGCATAGAGCACTTCGGCTTTGGCGGCATAGCGTCACTGGGCAAGGGACTCTTGCCTGCCGAGAGAATAATCCCCGAACACTACAGGCTCGGTTCGACCTGCGCCATACTCTCGAGAGCGTTTTGTGACACTTCAAAGGTCACTGACCTTGAAGAAATAGAGAGGATTTTTACCGATGGCGTAAAGGCGGTGCGTGAGTTCGAGAAGAAGTGCGAAAAAATGAACGAGGATGAGCTTGCGAAAAATTCCGAGATACTCACTCAAACAGTCAGAGAAATAGTCGGCAATATGTCGAATTAAGGTGAAGAATATGAAAGTGTTGTTCGTTGCGACTGTTCGCAGTCATATTGGTCAATTTCATATGCCGTTTATCCGTCAGCTGAAAGCAAACGGCGTGGAGGTTCATGCGGCATTCAGGGATAACTCTGCGGATAAACCCGGACTTGACCTTTCCGCAATAGATAAAACTTTTGAAGTTCCTTTTGAGCGTCAACCTTTGAAGCCTGCAAATATCAAGGCGTATAAAGCACTCAAAAAGATAATTGACGAGAATAATTACGATGCCGTTCATTGTCACACACCCATGGGTGCGGTTATCACAAGACTTGCGGCGAAAAATGCACGCAAAAATGGCACAAAGGTTATCTACACTGCCCACGGATTCCATTTCTTCAAAGGTGCGTCGAAGAAGAATTGGCTGATGTTCTATCCGATTGAAAAGTATCTTTCAAAATACACCGATTGCCTTATCACCATAAACAGCGAGGACTACGAGCTTGCCAAAGAAAAAGGCTTCAGGGCAAAGATGATACGCAGGGTTCACGGCGTGGGTGTCGAGCTTGACCGTTTCAAAGCTGCGGACAAAGCTGAAAAGTCTCACCTTCGTGCTGAGTATGGCTATTCGGACAATGATTTTATTATGATTTTTCCGGCTAACCTTCTTCTCGAAAAGGGGCACCCGATGCTTTTCGACGCATTGGAGAAGGTGGTCAAAGTGCACGATAATGTGAAACTGATTCTGCCGGGACTCAAGACGGAAGAAGAACTTTACTCGCAGATTATCAAACAAAAGGGTTTGGAAAAATATGTTGATTTTCTCGGCTATCGCCGTGATATTGACAAGCTCGCCGCAATGAGCGATATTTCAGTCACTGCCAGCCGCAGAGAGGGTCTGCCCGTGAATCTCATTGAGGCTATGGCTGTCGGAAATCCGATAGTCGCAACAAGGGTGCGAGGCAA
>CAZFZW010000002.1:0-42476 GCA_964523465.1 uncultured Clostridium sp.
GAATAAGCGGATGGTTGGTTATGGTTACATTTGCCATTTTAAATTCCTCCATTGTGTTTATGCAATTTATATTAAAAAATTAACTGCCTTACTTTGAGAGCTTTTCCTCTTCAATTGCCATTACCTGGTCAATTCTTCTCTGGTGTCTGTCTTCACCGCTGAACGGTGTATCGACAAACAAATCAACCATGTCAAGTGCAAGACCCGCACCGACAACTCTGCTGCCGAGGCAAAGCACATTTGCGTCGTTATGAAGTCTTGTCATACGGGCAGAGAATGTGTCCGCACAGTTTGCGGCTCTTATTCCTCTGACCTTGTTGGCTGCCATCGAAATGCCTACGCCGGTGCCGCAGCAGAAGATTCCGCGTTCACACTCGCCCGAGGCTATCGCCTCGCCTGCTGCTTTTGCAAAAACAGCGTAATCAACAGATGCGTCGCTGTCTGTTCCGAAGTCCTTTACTTCAAAACCTCTGTCCAAAAGATGTTTTTTAATTTCCTCTTTCAAGGGAAATCCCGCATGATCGGCGGCAAGAGCTATCATAATAAAATTCTCCTCTTTTAGATATTTAAGAATCAGACTTTTTAAGGCTCAGCTCACGCTCCGCCTGTGAAGGTCTGAGATATACAGGTAAAAGCTGTGCCGCAGGCACAAGTTCGGCTTTCTCGCTCAAAACAGCACACGCCGCACCGAATGCGGATTGAAAACGTTTTCTGTCCTTTGCAAGTTCAACCGACGAAAAACTTTCCTTTATTGCATCGTATGCTATGTGAGCACCGTCCCCGACACAAATTATACGCTCATTTGAGTATTTTTCAAGTATTTCGGGAAGTTTTGATGCAGGTATTGCATCATCTTTTGTCAATCTTTCAACTTTTCCGTCTTTGCAGCGAAAAATTGCGGAATATACCTGAGCGCAGCGGGCATCCATTGCACAACAGGCGATGCAGTCTTCATCTTTAAGATTATACGCCATTGCCTCGAGAGTTGAAACGCCGCAACACTTCGTATCATATGGCATAGCAAGTCCTTTAACGGCAGCGATACCTATTCGTATTCCCGTAAAAGAACCGGGGCCATCGGTTATTACACAGGCATCTATATCAGCCATAGTAAGGTGTGCGAGATTTAAAACCGAATCAATCATTGGCAAAAGCGTCTCGCTGTGAGTAAGACCTGCATTTACAAAAGCTTCGCTGATAAGATGTCCGTCACCGTCAACAACTGCGGCGCTTGCGGTTTTGGCAGAAGAATCAAGTGCTAAAATTTTCGTTTTACTCACCCCGCTGTAAAGTAATAATGCGTTCGTTTTCGTTATCGTTTTTAGTGATGCTTACTCTTATTGTACCCTCGGGCAGGCAATTTTCAATATTCTCGCTCCACTCGATAACGAGAACACCACCCATATCAAGATAATCAAAAAATCCTGTTGAATAAAGGTCGTCCCAGGTAGTTATCCTGTACATATCAAAGTGATATATCGGTATATTCGCAGGATACTCATGTACAAGTGCGAAAGTCGGACTGCTTACTTCTCCATCAAAGCCCATACCTTTTGCAAGACCTCTTGTGAAAGCGGTTTTGCCGGCACCGAGATCGCCGAAGAGTGCCACAACATCGCCGGGGTTCAAGCTCGCGCCGAGTTGCAAGCCGAAATTTTCTGTTTCATTTGAAGAATAAGAATGAAAAACAGTTTTCATCTGAAAAATACCGTTACCTTGCCTTAAATTCAAATAATTATATCACACATTTTAAAGATATAAAAGTATTTTACTTGAATTTGATTAAATTTCGCTCTATAATATCAGTATAATTTTGTAAGGAGCAGACGATGAACATACTCCAATCAATAAAAAGAGGATTAAAAACTACTGACAAGCTGCTTTTGTTGCTCTGCCTTCTCACCTCTGCTTTCGGTGTGTTAATGGTATACAGTGCAACTTACAGCACACTTGAAGAGGGCGACCTGATAAGTCGAACCGCTATGGTTATGCTCCTTGCGGTACTTGTCGGTGTGACAATGTGCATCATTATTTCATATATAGACTACGAGCTTGTGCTGAGATTCTGGATGATAATCGGCGGCGTATGTCTGCTTATGATGCTCCTACTGTTCCCTCTCGGAAGCGCTCCGCCCGACAGACCAGACGCAAAGACATGGTTTGATTTTAAGATAATTAATTTCCAGCCGTCAGAGCTTTTCAAAATAGCTTTTATAATAACATTTGCAGTTCATCTCGACTATGTTGGCGATGAGATAAACAATCTCAAAAACGCTCTTCTCCTCTGCCTGCACGGCGGCATTCCGGCGGTGATAGTTATTCTCACAGGCGACCTCGGCTCGGCACTTGTTTTCGTGTTCATCTTTATCGGAATGATGTTTGCCTCGGGACTTGCGGCAAGATATTTCGCCGCCGCAGGTGCATTTATTCTCGCAGCGGTTCCGATACTCTGGTTCGGATTTTTCAGTGACTTCCAAAAAGGACGAATTCTTGCCGTATATGCACCTGACAGACTTGATACGGCTTTATATAAGAAATACATCTTCCAGCAACAGCAGAGCGTAAATGCCATAGGAAGCGGTCAATTCTTCGGTCGTGGACTGTTAAACGGAGCTTATACGCAATCACATTCGGTTCCCGTCAACGACAGTGATATGATATTTTCCGTTGTCGGTGAAGAACTCGGTTTTGTCGGTGCTTTCGCAGCACTTACACTGCTCGCTTTGATAATTATAAAAATAGTGCTCGTCGGCAAAAACGCAAACACAAACACAGGTTCTCTCGTATGCTATGGTGTAGCCGTCATGATAGGTTCACAGGCAATCATGAACATCGGAATGTGCCTCAAGCTTCTCCCCTGCATCGGAATAACCCTCCCGTTTTTCAGCTCGGGTGGCTCGTCCAACCTATGTATATACATCGCAATAGGCCTTGTTATGAGTGTATACCGATGCAGTCAGCGAGGCGAAATAAACAATTTCAGATATAATCGCATAAGTACACCTTTCAACTAAAGTCACTGTGTCGAACACAGTCTTTATATAAAAATAAAATAAAAGGAGATAGAAATGAGTCAATCAGTCAAACCTATCAGAGGCTCATCTGAGCAGCCGGATCATATAATGCTCAGCATTAACGGTGATGCGACATCTTCAATGGCGGTCACATGGAGAACCTGCACGAATATAAAAAGCGGATATGTTCTCGTCCGTGAAGATGGCAGCGACGAGATAAAGCGTGTCGATGCCACAACAGATGTTTTTGAAAGCGACATCGACATCAGCAATATGTTCTGGGCACACATCACAGGTTTAAAGCCCGACACAAAATATTTTTACACCTGCGGTGACGATTCTCACAGAAGTGAAGAATTCTTCTTCTCAACTGCGCCCGAAAATCTCACTAAATTTAAATTCATCTGCGTGTCCGACCAGCAGAAAGGTGAACCGTTTGAATGCCCCGACTACTCCGAATTTAACAGCTTTATCAAGGATGTTCTCAAAGATCATCCCGACACCCGTTTTATTCTCACCGGCGGTGACAACACCGACTGCGGACAGCATGAGGTTCAGTGGAACGGTGCATTCTGCGGACTTGTCGGAATCGTTGAGCACATTCCCTTTATGATGACTCTCGGAAACCACGACAACCGCGGCTTCAAAGATTACAAAAACGGCATCGGCAGATATTATTCCGAGCCTGCCGAGTTCTTCGGCAAACAGTTTAAAGGTTCTTATGCCGACAACGGCCCCGAAAACTGGAAAACCGAAAACTATACCTTTGATTACGGCAATGTCCATTTCAGCGTAATCGGCGTAAACGGCCCGGAAGAGGTCAACGAGTGGCTCATAAAAGACCTCGATGCCTGTGACAAGCAGTGGAAACTCGGCACATACCACTTCCCAATCTGCTATTCGGGTTCGGACTGCCAGAACTATGACGCATACCCCGTAATGAGAGAGGGTATGGAGAAACTGGACATCATCTTCTCCGGTCACGAGCACAACTTCTCAAGAAGCTTCCCTGTCAGGAATGAAGAAATATTCGACAGACCCTCACAGGGCACTATTCACTATATGCTCGGCAACTCCAACAAAAACCCTCCCGGAACAAGAGCTGTTCCCAAGGTTTGGCACAGTGCCTTCTACTCGCAGGAGGAGCGTGTTTCGATGGTTGCCGTAGTTGAGGTTGACGGGCCGAAAATAACCCTCACTTCTTATCTTGATGATGGCAGAGTTGCAGACCGCTGCATTATCGATAAAACCACCGACACTATCGATCCTCCCGCCCTTGCTCCTATTTACAACAGAACAAGAATGAAGTACAAGGGTATGGATCTCGGACTTTGCAGTGCAAGCACTCCCTGCGAATACAACGACGGCGTATGGTTCGCTCCCCTTTCGGTTCTTGTCGGCTTCATCGGCGGCGAAGTTGTTAAAACTCCCGGCAAGGTATATCTCAACATCTACGGACACAATGCAGAGTTTACTCTCGACAGTGATGTTGCCACCACCGACAGAGGTGATTTCAAGCTCCCTGCAAAGGTTTACAGAGGACACAGAGACCAGCTCTACATACCTCTCGATGCGGTTGAAGCTTTTGAGATGCGCTGGGCATATGCACCCAGAAACAATTTCATTTCAATAGAACATGAAAGTCAAGATAAACCGATAACGGCTCAACCGTAAATACACAGATATAAAAGAGAGCAGCCGAGCAGCAAATTGTGCCGCTCGGCTGTTTTTATGTTGTCTGTTCCTGTCTTTTAATTCCAAAAATGAGTCTGAGCACTCCGGAAAATATTTTCGGGCTTCTGACCACAACCACTTTCATCTCATTCTCACCCTCCGTCACCAAAAGCTTCGTGAGGCGGTGCAGATAAGCAAAAGCAGTATAAGTACAAGAATTATCAGGAGTGAATACGGAAAAAACTTTGCGGCTATCATTCCTGCCGCAAATGCGATTATCGCAGTCCAAACGGCGTTGTTTCGACCGCATCCGCATCTTCTCACACTCATCACCGCCCTTACATATAACAGTCTCGCCTTCAGTCCATTATATACAGCGGCAGTGCTCGTTGTTACTGCTCACGGGTTATTTCTTTTCCCACTCTTTTATATCTTTCGCTTCGTTGTAAAGCGTTACATAGCTGTTGTGTCGTGACAAACTTATTTCGCCTCGCTCAACTGCGGCAACTATCTCACAGCCCTTGTCGTTTATATGTCTGCATGAAGTGAATTTGCACTCGCCGAGATGCTTTTCAAATTCCGGAAAGCAAAACGGCAGTTCGTCTATCGGTATAATTTCGCTGTTTTCCCCTGTAATAGACGAAAATCCCGGTGTGTCAGCCACATATCCACCGCAAAGCGGATATAATTCAACCGCCCTCGTCGTGTGACGGCCTCTGCCTAATTTATCGCTTATTTCGCCTGTCTTGAGTGAAAGCTCGGGCGCTATAAGATTAAGCAGCGAAGACTTTCCGACGCCTGTATTGCCCGAAAATGCGCTTATATGGCCCTTGAGCAGGGCTTTGATTTCATCCGCTCCCTTTCCGTCCTTTGCGGAAACCGAGAAAAACGGTATACCTGCTTTTTCGTATATTTCATGAAGATACGAAGTATCGCCGAGGTCGTCCTTTGTTATAACGATAATCGGTTCAATATTCTTGCTGCAAGCTATCGCTGTCATTTTGTCGATTATCAGTGTGCTCGGATTCGGATCTTTCACAGACGAAAGGATAAACAGTCTGTCGATATTGGCAACCGGCGGTCGCATCAGCTCACTGCGGCGTTTATATATCTTTTCTATCGTATTTTCGGTGCCACCCGAGCCGATAAGTATATCAACCTCGTCACCGACAAGCGGCTTTTGTCCGCTCTTTCTGAATATACCTCGAGCTTTGCACTCAAATACCGCATCGGCGGTCTCTACAAAGTAAAGACCACCGATACCCTTTAATATTATTCCTTTTTTTACATCAGCCATAGTATCAAGTCTTAGCCGACAAATTTGCCGACAGTCAAAGTTATAGTAGTATCAAGCGGATAGCTTTTCGAATTGCCCTTGGGCGACTGATAAAGCACAACACCGTTTTTGCTCGAATCGCTAACCGTAGCATGATTTACACTGTAATTGTTAAAGCCGTGGCTGCGAAGAGTATTTATTGCCGCTGCTTCTCTGCTGCCAGTAACATCAGGCACAACATTGCTTTCGGTAGATTCATATTTTTTGATATTACTTATCTCTGCCGGGCTCTTTGTGAAGTCAATATTGCACTCGTAATAAAGATCCGAATCAATATATATCTTCACACGGTTATTGCTGCCCGAGCCGCTAACGGTTATTGTATATTCACTGCCGTCAAGGATAACGGACTGATCCATAAACACATTGTTGTTAATAGCAGCCTTGATGTTTTTGGAAACACCACTTGAATACTTGGGAAGATCAAAGGTAATATCCGCTGACGACGAAGCAGGAACACCCGTGCTGACAGTCACCCTTATCTTTGTTCCCTCGGGAACTTTTTCGCCCTCGGCGTAACTCTGCTCTATAACAGTACCTTCGGGTTTATCGCTGTCCTTGCGGTCAACGGTTTCGTCAAGTTCAAGATTCAGCGACTCAAGTATTGCCTTGGCGTTTTCAAGCTTTTCATCAACGAGCTTGGGAACCTCGATAAGTTCCTGCTCGCTTGCATAATAAATAGTGATAGTTGAGCCCTTTGACACCTCTCTGCCATACTCGGGCGAGGTGCTCAAAACAGTGCCTTCCTTTTCGGTGCTCTGCTGCGGCACTGAATAAACTTCAAATCCCGCATTCTTGAGCTTTGTTATTGCATCATTGAGCTGATACTTCAAAACATTCGGAACAGGTGCTTTTTCTTCGCTCACGGCAACCGTAACGGTTATGACATTGTTCGACTTATCAACCTTTGTGCCTGCGGCAGGGTCCTGATTATAGACCTGACCCGGCTCATAAAAGCTGTTCTGTACTTCATTGACCTTAATAACGAAATCCTTGTACTCATCGTTATCAAGTATCTCTTCCGCATAATTCTTATTGATAAGCTTGGGTACGGTAAGCTTTCTGTTGAAAACATCTGTAAATGAATACAGGCAAATAAGAACTATAGCAAGAACCGCAACAAAGCCGATTGCGATACCGGAAAGGATCGGAATCATCTTGTTTTTCTCGGAAGCAGCCGAATCCTCAGAGGCGGGCTGTTTCTCGGGTACTCTCGAATCGTTAACAGGCGCTCTGGAAACGGTTACGGGAGCGGTCTTGTCAACAAATTTCGTGGGTTCTGTATCAACAAAATAGCTGTAATCAAATCTGACGGACGGATTGCGTTTGAACTCCTCGAGGTCAAGTATCATTTCCGCTGCGGTCTGATACCTGTCTCTCGGGCTCTTCTGCATCGCACGCATGGTTATCTGCTCAAGCCCCTCGGGGACAGAGCTGTTAATCTCACGGGGCTTCACAGGGTCTGTCTGAAGCTGCATGATAGCAACCGAAACAGAATTATCAGACTGGAACGGGAGCTGACCTGTGAGCATTTCATACATAACAACGCCGACAGAATACAGATCCGACTTGTCGTCGGTTATATCGCCTCGAGCCTGCTCGGGGCTGATGTAATGAACAGAACCGATAGCGGTATCTGTCATAGTTCTGGTTTCACTTCTGCTGAAACGGGCAATACCGAAATCGGTAACTTTGATCGTTCCGTTTTCAAGCAGCATTATGTTCTGCGGTTTGATATCACGGTGAACAATACCCTTGTCATGGGCGTGCTGGAGTGCACGAAGAATCTGCGTTGTGAAATGAACGGTTTCTTTCCACGGCACAGCGCCCTGCTGTTCGATATACTCTTTGAGAGTTATACCCTCAACATACTCCATGACGATATACTGAAGCTTGTCACCGTAGCTGACATCATAAACCTTGACGATGTTGGGATGAGAAAGTACCGCTATGGCCTTTGACTCATTCTTGAATCTGCGGCGAAACTCCTCACTTGCAAGGAATTCATCCTTCAGGATTTTAACTGCAACGGTTCTGTCGTCGATATTGTCATAGGCCTTATAAACCACTGCCATACCGCCGACGCCTATTACCTCAAGAATTTCATAGCGACCGTCAAGCCTCTTACCGATATAATTATCCATTAAAATTCACACTCCGTTCGAATCCAAGACTAAAACGCCATTGCAACAACCGTGATATTATCTCCGCCGCCGTTTTCGTTGGCAAGAGAAATCAATCTGTCTGCAAACTCGTAATAGTGATTATCTCTGGTGGCATTATATATATCATCAGTCTCGACATAATTTGTCAGACCGTCGGTGCAAATGATAATAACGTCTCCCTCATTAAGTGTTTCCTGATAATAATCGGACTCTATATCCGAACTGACACCCAACGCTCTTGTGATTATATTCTTGCGTGGATGATCTTTGGCCTGCTCCTGAGTAAGTTCGCCATGCTCAACCATATCCTGAACAATAGAATGATCTCTTGTAAGCTGCTGAATACCGCTGTCGTTGACACGATAAGCTCTGCTGTCTCCTGCGTGGGCAAGATACAGCTCGTTATCTCTGACAAGAGCAACCACCACCGTTGTTCCCATTCCGTTCAGCGTGTCCACAGCACAGGACATCTCATATATGGACGAATTGGCATTCTCTATAACAGAAGAAAGAAGATTTTTAATTGAATTGTCGCTCATTCCGTGCTGATATTTGGATGCTATCTTTTCGCTTATCATCTTAACGGCAGTTTGACTTGCAACGCTTCCGCCTGCTGCACCGCCCATTCCGTCACAGACGACAGCCCAAGCCACACCGCCGGGTAGTTCACCCGCAGCAAATGAGTCCTGATTGTCTTTTCTGACCATACCTCGGTCTGTCTTTGCAACAATCTTCATGTCTTCCCCCAAAGTTGAGAAAAATCCTCGATTCAGAGCTCATTGCTCTTTCATCTTTCTAAGGCGAAGCTGTCCGCATGAGGCATCTATATCAGAGCCGAGCTTACGCCTTACAGTAACATTTATCGACCGCTTTTCGAGTATGCTTATAAACCTTTCGATACGCTCGGGCGTCGAAGGTTTATAAGGGCTTTCCGCAACCTCATTAACGGGAATAAGGTTGACATGGCACAACATACCCTTTAAAAGCTCCGCCAGCTTCTTCGCACATTCATCGCTGTCATTAACTCCGCCGAGCATCGCATATTCAAAGGATATTCTTCTTGAAGTAACCTTTGCATATTCACGACAGGCAGGGATAAGCTCATTTATGGAATAACGACGATTTATCGGCATTATCCTCGAACGAAGCTCATCATACGGTGCATGAAGCGAAATGGAAAGTGTGAGCTGAAGTCTTTTATCAAGTAATTTATAAATACCCGGAACAATTCCGCAGGTCGAAAGCGATATATTTCTCATGCTGATGTTGAGACCGTTTTCATCAGTCACCAGCTCGAGAAATCTCATAACATTATCAAAATTATCAAGCGGCTCACCCATACCCATCAAAACAATATGGGATATGCGGATATTCTCATCGCGCTGAGCGGCATATATCTGACCGAGAATCTCAGACGGCAGCAGACTTCTGACATATCCGCCCAAAGTGGACGCACAGAATGAGCAACCCATTTTACAGCCGATTTGAGTGGAAACACAGATAGTGTAACCGTATTTGTACTTCATCAAAACGCTCTCGGCGTACTCATTCTCGCCGAAACCGAAAAGATATTTAATCGTACCGTCCTCTGCCGACACCTGTTTTCTCTCTATAGTACAGCTTTTAAGAGGCAAATCTTCTTTCAGTTGCTCTCTGAGGGCAAGCGAAAGATTAGTCATCTCATCATAGCTTGATACACACTTTTGGTGTATCCACGAATATATCTGCTTCGCCCTAAAGGACGGAAGTCCCATATTCCTGAGAGCCTCAGAAAGCTCCGTAAAGTTCATCGACTTTACATCATAATTGTTCAAAGGCTCACTCCGTTCTGACAAATGCAGCTATGAAAAAGCCGTCCGTCTGATGTATATTCGGCATCAAGGTGAGATACTTTTTGTCAAGTTCAAGACCTTTAATACCCGAAAGCGGCTCAACCGCCTTGAAATTTTTATGCTCCGACAAAAATCTGTCGCATACTTCTTCATTTTCGGCGGGATTGAGCGAACAAGTTGAATAAACCAGTCTGCCACCAACCTTCACATATTCAGAAGAAGAACACAGGATATCATACTGCAAAAACGGCAGTTTGTCAATATCTTCAAGCGTTTTGTAACGTATCTCCGGCTTTCTTCTGAGAATACCGAGACCAGAACACGGAGCATCACACAAAACCCTATCGGCTTTTTTCAATGCGGGATTTATTTTGGATGCATCGTTGGGAATGGTTGCGATATTGCCAAGTCCAAGTCTTTCCGCTCCGTTTTCGATAAGTGAAAGCCTTGACGGGTAAATATCCATAGAAAGTATTTTGCCTTTACACTTCATCATTTCAGCAAGCGTAAAGCTTTTACCTCCGGGAGCGGCACACATATCATAAACCGTCTCTTCCGGCTGAGGATTGAGTGCCTGACAGCAGAGCTGTGAGGATAGATCCTGAACATGGAAGAGACCTTTTTTATAAGCCGCAAGAGATTCCAATGCACCTGCGTTTATCAGTTCGAGGGTGTACGGCATACCGTCAACTGTTTTTGTCTCAATACCCTGTTTTGAAAGTTCGGTCGCCAATTCCTCAGCGGAACACTTTGAAGTATTAACCCTGACATACAGCTTCGCTCTTTGCGACATTGCCTCAAACAATTTACAAGCGGTCTGTCTAGAATAAGCGTTGATAAAAAGCTGTGCAAGCCACTCGGGGACAGAATAACGCACACTTATGTATTCAAGCGAGTTTTCATCGCTCGGAAGCTGTAATCCGTTTGTGGCAATCTTTCTGAGTACCGCATTAACAAGCCCTGCGGCAAACTGGGCACGGTTGTTTTTGACAAGCTTTACGCTCTCATTTACCGCCGCACTGACAGGAACTCTGTCCATAAACAAAAGTTGATATGCACCTATTCTAAGGGCGATGAGCACCTCAGGCTTCAGCTTTTTCAAGGGTTGGCGAAGATAGAGAGAAATGTTGTAATCAAGAGTTATGAGCCTCTCCAACACACCGTATACAAGGGCTGTCAAAAATGCGTTTTCCTCTGTTTGAACTTCATTTGAAGAAAGCTGTGCATCCAGTGCGAGGTTTGAATATGCCCCACTGCGTTCCACTTTGAAAAGAATTTCAAATGCACTTTGGCGTGCGCTCTTACTCATTTAACGATTCACTCCGTTTAATTTCTACGATTTCTGTTGCTGAAACGCAAAACAAATCTCAGCAGGTTTGCAAGTGCGACTATCAGCGAAGCAACATATGTCATTGCCGCTGCCGTGAGCACCTTGCGTGCCCCCGACTGTTCGCTGTCATCGAGCAATCCCGTATCGTCTATAACACGCATTGCTCTGCGGCTGGCATTAAACTCAACAGGCAATGTCGCAAACTGAAACACAGCAATGAGTGCATAGAGCATAAGTCCTATAGTTACGAGCGGCTCAAAGCTCAAAAAGTATCCGATAACCGCAAGCGGTATACCGATAGTTGAGCCGATATTGCAAAGCGGAATAATAGAGTTCCTAATCTTAATCGGCAAATATCCCTCAGCGTGCTGTGCCGCATGACCTGCCTCGTGGCAGGCAACGCCTATTGCCGCTATCGATGTGCTGTTATACACCCCATCTGAAAGTCGAATGACATTCGTTTTAGGGTCATAATGGTCAGTAAGATTACCCGACACACGCTCGATTTGGACATTGGAGATTCCGTAATAAGAGAGCACACGGCTTGCCGCCTGTGCGCCTGTTATTCCACGGGAGCTCAATATCTTTGATTTTGAAGAAAAGGTTGTTTTTACCATCACCTGCGCTATCGAAGCTAAAATCATAGCAGGGATAACAAGGATAAGGAAATAATAATCTCCGTAATAAAGCCAGCTCATACTATAACCTCTGTTTAATCAAATTTTGCACCTGCTGCAATCGGATTTCCTCTGAGGAAATCCGGTGCGGGCATAGCCTTTTTGCCCGGTGCCTGAAGAACAAGTATTTCAACTCCCCTGCCGTCACCGCAGGCAACAACAAGGTGTTTGGTATTCTCCACTATCTCTCCCGGAACGCCACCACACTCGCCGAAAATTCGTGCAGAATGAATCTTGATGACCTTTCCGTCAAGCTCTGCAACGGCACCCGGCCATGAATACAGGCCTCTTATCTTGTCATGTATATGTTGTGCAGTATCGCTCCAATCTATTTTTGAAAGCTCTTTGGTAAGTATCGGAGCGTGGGTGCTTTCAGCATCATTCTGCTTTACAGGATTGAGCTCGCCTTTTTTAAGTGCATCTATCGTATCACGCATTACTTCAGCACTCAAAACAGAAAGTCTGTCGTAAAGTTCCTCAGCCGTCTCATTTTCGCCTATATCAACAGACTTTGATATAAGCATATCGCCCGTATCAATACCGGCATCCATCTGCATGGAAGTAACACCGGTTTGTTTTTCGCCGTTTACAATAGACCACTGTATCGGCGCCGCTCCTCTAAGTTTCGGAAGCAGTGATGCGTGAAGATTTATGCAGCCGTGTTCGGGAGCTTCAAGTATCTCAATAGGCAGAATTTTACCGTATGCGATAACTATCGCAAGGTCTGCACCGAGAGATTTGAAAAAAGCCTTTTCTTCATCTACTCTGAGTGTTTTCGGCTGATAAACGGGAATATTATACTTCTGTGCAAGCTCTTTAACGGGCGGCGGTGTGAGTATTCCATGTCTGCCCTTCGGCTTATCCGGCTGAGTATAGACAGCACAGACATCATGCCCGTCATCTATGAGTGCCTGAAGACACGGTACGGAAAAATCCGGTGTGCCCATAAAAACTATTCTCATATGCTCTCCTTATCAACGGTAGGATTTACGAGACGCTGAGTAAAAAGTATTCCGTCAAGGTGGTCAATCTCATGGCAGAAGCATCTCGCCTTGAGTCCCTCGCCTTTAAAAACCTGCCATCTGCCGTTTCTGTCCTGTGCTTTTACCTTGACAACAGCAGGACGAATAGTCGTGCCATATTCACCTGGAACAGAAAGACAGCCCTCTGCCTCCTGCTGCTCGCCGTCACGGTAAGTTATCTCCGGATTGACAAGCTCCATAAATCCGTCGCCGACATCTATGACAACAACCCTTTTGAGTATACCAACCTGTACTGCAGCAAGTCCGCATCCGTCGGCGGCATACATTGTCTCTTTCATGTCATCAATAAGCTGTGCGAGTCTGTCGTCAAATTTTTCTACGACTCTGCTGTGCTTTTTAAGCATAGGGTCACCGACTTTGACTATATTTCTCATTGCCATTTTATTTTCCTCCTTGAGTTAAACGGTTATTTCAGGGTTCATATCCGCATAGACGGAAACGCTCGCAAACTTGCTGTCGCCGTAAAATGCCTTGAGCACTTCCGAAATCATACTGCGAACACCTTTTGTGTTTCTACACTTGATTATAAGCCTGTATCTGAACTTCTTGTTCACCTTCGGCACTCTTGCCGGTAATGGCCCGAGGACAATAAGCTTCTCATCCTTATATTCGCCGGATGTCAGCTCTTTTATTTTATCGAGGGCACGCTGAGATGCCACACGGGTCTTGACCTCATCTTCACCTGAAAAGCCTATGACGCATATATCACAAAACGGCGGATATATCATAAGCTTTCTCATGCGTATCTCGGTCGCAAAAAAGGCATCGTAATCCTGCTTTGCCGCAAGACGGATAACTTCGTTCTCGGGAGTCAGGGTTTGTATGATAGCTTTGCCAGGGTGTTTTCCTCTGCCCGAACGTCCCACCACCTGAGTAAGCAACGAAAAGGTCCTCTCGAGACTTCTGAAATCATCATTATATAGCTGCTGGTCAACCGACACAACCGCAGCAAGCGTAACCTTTTCGAAATCGAGTCCCTTAGCAACCATTTGCGTGCCGACAAGAATATCATAATCGCCTCTGGCAAAGGCATTGAGACATTCTTCATGTGCGAATCTTGATGACGCGGTATCCGTATCCATTCGCATAATTCTCGCACCGGGAACCGCCTTTTCTATCTCATCCTCTATTCGCTGAGTTCCGAATCCAGCATATCTGAGTGCAGGCTTGTGACACGAGGGGCACTCCTGCGTAAAGCTCACGGAATAGCCGCAATAATGGCACATCAATCTGCCGTTTGCCGAATGGTATGTCATCGAAATACTGCAATTCGGACAGGTTACCACCTCACCGCAAGAGGTACACGAAACAAATGTATTATATCCTCGACGGTTTATCAGTACTATTGACTGTTTACCGTCAGCCTTATTTTTATTCAGTTCTTTTATAAGTTCACGGCTCAACTCATGGTTCTCACCCTGCTGTTCATTACGCAAGTCCACCGTAACTACCTGCGGCAAAACAGCATCGCCGTATCTGTTTTTAAGCTCATAGAAGGCGTATTTTCCGCTCTTTGCCGCCGCAAAAGACTCAACACTCGGCGTTGCAGAGGCAAGCAAAGTCAAACCGCCGTGCCACGCAGTGCGAAAACGTGCCACACTCTTTGCATTGTAACGGGGAGTTTGCTCAGATTTATATGTATGCTCCTGCTCTTCATCGATTATTATAAGTCCGATGTTATCAAGCGGAGCAAACACGGCGGAACGAGTGCCGATGACTATGCGTGCATCACCTTTTTTGACTCGTTTCCATTCATCTGTGCGTTCACCGGCAGAAAGCGCACTGTGAAACACAGCAACACTGTCACCGTACCTCGAATGAAACACCGAGAGCGTCTGCGGAGTGAGAGATATTTCCGGCACCATAACAATAACATTCTTGCCGTCCGCTAAAACAGAATCAATGAGTTTCAGATAAACCGATGTTTTTCCACTGCCCGTAACACCGTAAAGTAACGCCGTGATACCTTTTTCGTTTTTATAATCCCCCAGCAAGCCGTCATAGGCGGCTTGCTGTTCGGCCATCAGCTTTATCTCACCGCTGTCATAGTTACTGTGTGCATTATAGCGGCTGACAAAACTTCTGAGCTTTTCATGCTCATAGCACTCTACTACGCCTTTCTTTTCGAGTGCGGAAACCACAGAGGGCGTATATCCGGTAAAGTAGCAAAGTTCTTTTATGCTGACTGCACCTATATCTTCGAGCACTTTTACGACTTCATTTTGTTTTTTGGTAAGCGCAACATCTCCGACGCACTCGCTCAAGCGAACCATTTTTATATTATTGTCGCCTATATTTCTTACCGCATCGTCATTTGCTGCGAGAAAACCGAGATGCATAAGTCGCTCCGGTATATCCGAAGACACATCAAAGCCGAGGGTTTTAAGAAAATTTTCCGGCTTCACATACCCCGAGCGTGACAAAAGATAATCATAAACCTGTCGCTCGTCCGACGAAAGTTCACTGAGTCTTACTGCATCTATTCCGGGCACAGCACAAAATGAACGGATTATCCTGTGATTTATGCCCACGGGAAGCATGGCTTTTACCGCCTCATAATAGGTGCAAAAAGTCTGCTCCGACATCCAGCCGGCCAGAGAAAGCATCTCACTACTAAGAAGCGGCGCTTCATCGAGCACCGCTGAAATGGACTTTATTCTTTTACTGTCAGTTGAGTCAGTCAGCCGTGTAATTATTCCCACTCGCATTTTGCTGCCCTTGCCAAAAGGCACGGCAACCCGGCAGCCGACGAGAGCTTTGCCCTCGAGCTGCTGAGGTATGCTGTAGTCATAAGCCTTATCGAATGTACAGTTGACATTCTCAACGGCGACCTGTGCGTACATAAAAGTTACACTCCGTGAAAAATAAATCAGATATTACGAATCTCTTCCGGCTCGACAATTATATAGTCGCCTCTGAGAATCTCATCAATTGCCATAGAAACAGGCTTTTCTGTGAGTATCTCCTGCTTTTCTTCGGCATTCTCGGAAATAGCACGGGCTATCTTGGCGGTTGCCGTAACAAGAGAATAACGGCTCAAATGATTTTTAAGAACTCCTCTGAGATCGGGATTAAACATTGTTGATTACCTCGCTTATAATGTTTTTGCAACGGAAAGTTTTCTGCTTTTCCGCATCAAGAATTGTGCATATATCACTCACGGCATAAGAAACTATGTCGTTGATAACTATATAATCGTACTCCACCGCTCGTTTTATCTCGTCAACGGCAATGGTCAAACGACGCTGGATATCCTCCTCATCCTCGCTCTCACGGCAACGAAGTCTCTCCTCAAGTGCCGCCATCGACGGAGGCATAAGGAATATACTCACAGCCTCGGGATAAAGCTTGCGGATCTTCTCCGCACCCTGAACCTCGATTTTAAGGAAAACGGTTCTTCCCTGTGCAAGCAGCTCATCAACAGGAGCTTTGGGCGTACCGTAAAAGTTTATACCGTACTTCGCATATTCGAGAACCTGTCCCTCGTCTATCTTGCGCTGAAAATAATCCTCATCAACGAAATAATAATGTATTCCGTCAACCTCCCACTCACGCTTTTTGCGTGTAGTCATAGAGGTGGATATTTTAATATTCATGTCTCTCTTGGTCAGTTCGGTAAGTATGGTATCTTTGCCTGAACCGGAAGGACCCGAAAGTATTACAAGCAGACCGTTGTTATTCATTTTCTTCTTCCTCCTCAATATCAAGCTCGTCGCCGTCATTATTGAGGCGGTTTGCTACGGTTTCGCTCTGCAGATAGGTAAGTATTACATGGTCGCTGTCGGTTATTATAACAGCTCGTGTGCGTCTGCCGTGAGTGGCATCAATAAGAGTTCCTCTCTCCTTGCAGTCCTGAATTATTCGCTTTATCGGCGCAGATTCGGGACTGACTATAGCCACAAGGCGGTTGGCGTTGACCATATTGCCAAAGCCAATGTTTATCAGCTTCATTTCAGTGCCTCCGCAGTTTTATTCGATATTCTGTATCTGCTCTCTGATTTTCTCAATCTCGGCCTTAACATCGACAACACAGCGTGCTATCTCTATATCCTGAGCCTTAGAGCCGATAGTGTTTATCTCTCTGTTTATTTCCTGAACAAGGAAGTCCATCTTTCTGCCTATTGCACCGCCGTCTTCTTCAAACAGCTTTTTGAACTGGTCAATATGGCTGCGAAGTCTGACGGTTTCTTCGGCTACGGCAACCTTATCCGCATAGATAGCCGCCTCGGTCAGCAGTCTCTGCTCGTCCACATGAACATCACTGAGAACTTCGCTCATACGGGCAAGAAGCTTGTCGTTATACTCCTTCATTGTCTGCGGCGAGCGTTCTTCGATAAAACCGACCTTATCAACGATGAAATCAAGCCTTGAAGTAACATCATTCTTGAGCTTTTCGCCCTCAACAGTACGCATTGCGATAAATCTGTCAAGTGCTTCGGCGGCAACACTCAGCACATCGGCGCATATTTTATCCTCATCCTCCGGCTCTTTGCAAACCGAAAAGATGTCGCTCACCCTTGCAATATCGGAAACCTTTATATCATTTTCGATACCGCAAAGCTCCGACAGTTCTTTGTAAGCTGCCATATAGCCTCTGGCAAGAGCCTCGTTGACCTTGACGGTAGCGGAAGTTTCACATGCCGTGTCTATCTGGACATAGCACTCAACCTTGCCTCTTGATATTTTTCCCTGGAAAAAGCTCTTGAGCTTTTCATCGAGGAAACCGAAATTTCTCGGTACACGGGAAGAAAATTCAAAATATCTGTGATTGACGCTCTTGATTTCAAGAGTTATATCCATTCCGTCAAACGAACCGGTCGCCCGTCCGTAGCCGGTCATACTCTTAATCATCTTGAAGGCTCCTTTTTTGTAGGTCTTTTAAATCATTTTATTTTATCAGTTTTTGAGCACATTTGTCAATAGTCGGGAAGATAAAAGCGGTTATTTGCCGCAATGAGAACAGCTTCCCGCCAACGCTGACGGAATGTCAGAGACATAAAAGCCGTTTTCTTCCTCAAAACCGAGAGTTTTGAACGGCTCTGCCGATACTTTTTTAATATCCGCACGAGCCATATATGCACTTCTGTTTGCGGCAAAATTCAATGCGCTTCTCACAAGTCCCTCAGCGGTCAGCGAATCGACCGCTTCAACGCTGAGTATATCAACATAAAGTCCGCCAACGTAGAACACGCATTTTCCTATTTGCATACCGTTTTCCTCGGCGCAGTAGCCATGCAATTTATCATCTATATCAAACGGTTTGAATTCGAGCATCTTTACCTCTTCTTTTTATCTTTTTTACCGCCCTTTGCTCCGGCAGAGATGAGTATATGCGACACCTCCTGCGGAGTAAGCTCACGCCATTTGCCCTGCGGCAGCATACCGAGCTTAATACCGGCTATGGAAATTCTTTTCAATCGTGCAACCTCGATTCCGAGTTCCTCGCACATTCTTCTTATCTGTCTGTTTCTGCCCTCAAAAAGAACTATTTCGACAACTGCCCTGCCATCCTGTTTTTCAAGCACAGTAACCTGTGCAGGGGCGGTCATTCTGCCGTCTATCATCATTCCGTCCGTCATCTGAGCTATTTGAGAATCGGTTATATCAGGTCTTACCGTGACCCTGTAGACCTTTGCGACATGCTTTGACGGATGCATAACAGCGTTGGCAAACTCGCCGTCATTTGTGAGCAGGAGTAATCCTTCAGAATTTCTGTCAAGCCTACCAATGGGATATACTCTTTCACCGACATCTTCAACCAGTGATGCAACACATCTGCGTCCGAGTTCGTCGCTCATAGTGGTAACAAAACCTCTGGGTTTGTGAAGCATTATGTACTTGGGAACTGTTTTGTTCTCGACTTTTTTGCCGTTAAAAGTAACTATATCATGTTTCGGGTCAACGCTGTCGCCTATTCTCGCCACTACACCGTTCACCTTGATGCTTCCCTTTGCTATTAACTCCTCGGATTTTCTGCGTGATGCAACACCACATTCCGAGAGATATTTTTGAAGTCTGATTCTGTCATCCGACAAATGATTCACATCCAATTTCTAATCTTATTGAGTATTTTTTCAAAAAATCGTTTCGATTTACTTTGCGTCTGTTCCTGTTTCGGTTCATATTTTTCGGCACTGACCGAATCGACCGTGAGCAGCTCAACGCTTTCTATAACTTCGCCGCCGCTTATAAAATCCACTCGTCCCACAACCGTATTTTCGATTACGGGTGCGTACTCAAACTGTTTAACATAAACACGGTAGTCCACATCTGTCGTACTGCTTTTTCTGCAAACAGCAGCAGGTGTTCTCGAAAGCTTCAAGCGGACAAAACCACTTTCGCCGCCCACAATTTTCAGTGACAAACCGTCCGCATCAAAATCGAGGGTGCGTGATTCGACAACAGAAAATCCGTATTCGAGCATTTGCGAATGGTCGTTCCAATCATCCGGCGCATTGAGTGTGACCGCAACAAGTGTAACACCGTCTCGTTTTGCCGCAGACACAAGGCATCTGCCGCTCTTTTTGGTAAAACCCGTCTTGATGCCGACAGCATCACCGTAAATTTTAAGCAGCCGATTATGATTGGTAAGCACTCTGCGGTAAGGTGGATTCCCATAATAAACCGCAGCACTTTTCTGCGAACAGATTGCCGCAAAACTCGGGTTTTTAATCGCCGCACAGCCGAGAAGTGCCATATCATACGCCGTTGAATAATGTTCTTCTGAATCAAGTCCGGAGGGCGTTTGAAAATGAGTGTTTGACATACCTATCTGCCTTGCACGCTCATTCATCATCTCGGCAAAATTTTCAACACTGCCGCCGAGCGTTATTGCCGTGGCATTTGCCGCATCATTGCCCGACTGTAACAGCATACCGTAAACAAGCCCTTCGAGCGTTACCTTATCACCCTTGAGCAGTCCCATTGAGGTACCCTCAACATTGAGCATATCTTCACTGACGGTTATTTCACGCTGTGGAGTAAGTGCCTCAAGTGCGATAAGTGAAGTCATTATTTTTGTCGTGCTTGCCATCGAACGCCTGTCGTGCTCATTTTTACCATACAGTAATTCGCCGGTCTCCGCAACCATAAGTGCGGCAGAAGAGGCTGATACCGACGGCTGTGCGAACGCAGGTGTACAAAAAGATAGCGTAGCGACCAAAATAAGCGCAGACGACCAAAAGACCTTTATCCGTAATTTCACCAAGCACACCGCCATCCATTATCCTGATAATGATAATAAATATGCGGTGTGCCGACAAAAAATCAATATAAGCCTTCGAGATTATCCTCGGTCTTTTTGCCCTTTGAATCAACAAATTTGCTGACAACATCGGTAACGCTGTTGACAACATCGGGAATCATGCCGATAGTTCTCTCAACTGAGCCTTCCTCTGTCGAGATATGTTTGATTGTAACTTCGCCGTTATTGACAACGATAAAAGCAATGGGAGTAATTGTGATACCTGCTCCGCCGCCACCGCCGAAAAGCTCGGCGTTTGTCTTGGACGGGAAATCAGAGCCTCCCGAAGCAAAGCCATAGGAAACTTTTGATACGGGGATTACCTTTATTCCGTCACCGAGATCCATAGGATCGCCTATAATAGTACTGACATCTACGAGATCCTTTATCTTTTCGATGGAAGTTCCGAGAATTCCGGATGCTGACTGTTCTTTCATTTTAAGTCCGCCCTTTCATTTAATTTCAATTTGATTTATTATTTTTACTGCCCTTGAGCAGCTTTATAAGCACTTTGAATATCAGACTAAATGCCAACGCTATAACGGCATTCATAAGCTTTATCGGCCTTACAGAGAGCGAAAGCTTAAAGCTTGCATTGTTCTCTCCCGATATAAAATCAGGCACAACATTGACATCGTATTTTTTGACTTTCATATTTGAGCAGATGAAACCGAGTGACGGATAAACCGCCGAGCACACTTTGCCGTATTTAATGGCACTTTGTGCCGCATCATCTCCGGAGCTTACCTTGAGAAGAAGTACGAGATTCTCAATGACAAATGCTTTATAGACACGCTTCATAAATCCACCCAAACGAGCGGCGGCTGTGCGAATAAGGTCAACTGTCGCATCAAAGCCCTGATTTTCATAAAACTGCTTAAAAATATTAGTTTTAGGCTCGGCAGGTTCTTCTTTTTTCTCCTCTTTAGGCTTTTCTTTTTCAGGTTTCTTCTTAGCTCTCTTTTTCGCTTTTTTAGCCTCACGCTTGGCTTTCTGTTCCTCGCTCTGAGGATAAATTCTAAACTTCAAGAAAAGCCAGCGTATATCAAGCGAAAAAATTTCATCGTATGCAGCCGTAACGCTAAACTTTATACAAAAGAGAAGAACTATCAGTGCAATAATGCCCAGTATTATGTATAGAGCTGTCAAACGGGCACCTCCTGACTGTTATTCATACATATTTTCAAGTTCGGTTGCATCAACACCGAACTCATCAAAATCAAAGTCCGCCTCGTCCTCTTCAGGCTCGGGAACACTCGTCTCAACCGTGTTTGTTGCATCCTCCTGAGCAACCGCAATATTATCATTGTCCGACGAATCTTCATCATCTTCCTCACGGTCGGGAAGCTCCGGCAACTCGGAGAGAGACTCTATGCAAAAGCATTTAAGAAACTCCGGCGTCGTTCCGTAAAGCAAAGGCCTGCCCGGAAGATCAAGCCTGCCCTTTTCCTCAACAAGACCCTTTTGGCACAAAGTCGAGATAACACCCGAGCAGTCAACGCCTCTGACCTGCTCGACATACGCTTTGGTAACAGGCTGATTGTACGCAACAACCGCAAGCACCTCGAAGGCCGCAGATGAAAGCGGTACATTTCGTTTCATATCAAGCACACTTCTAATGTTATCGGCATATTCCTGCCGTGTACAAAGCTGATATTTTTCACCGAGCTTCAAAAGACATATTCCGCTTTCACGCTCGTCGAGCTGTTCTGCACACGAACGCAAGACAGTCTCTGCATCTTCTATCTCTATATCAAGAGCCTGAGCGATTTTCGCTGTTTCCACAGGCTCACCTGCCGCAAAAAGTATAGCCTCTGCAGCGGCACGCATTTGATTAAAAGTCAAAACCTCTGATTCTCCCCTCAACACAGATCAGCGTTTATTTGTTATAAGCACAACTTCGGCATCACTGCCGTCTCCGTGAACCTCGACTTTTTTGGACTTGACAAGCGCAAGCATCGCCATGAAAGTAGCAACCATTTCCGATCTTGAAGTCGAGCGTTCAAAAAACGACATAAATCTCTGCTTTTTATTCTTGCCGAGTTTTCTGAGTATATACGAAAAGCGTGATGACACGGAAACAATCTTCTTTGCAATTATGCCCGAGAACGCTTCTACCGGAGGAGGAAGTCTGCGCTTTCCTTTGCCGACCGCCGCCATATACGCCTTATAAAGCTCAGACGGCTCATGCAGTCTCGTATATGTCATATCCGTGTCGATGATCTGCGGTTCACGCTCAAAGTAGTTAAAACCGTTCGCACGCTCGGCGAGTTTACCTGCCATCAGCTGGCAGTCACGGTACTCCGTAAGCTCGCCCCTGAGTTCTTCGGCAAGCCTGTCCGCCTCTTCATGTACGGGCAGTAACGATACTGTTTTAATATACACCAAACGTGCCGCCATTTCAAGGAATTCGCTTGCAACTTCAAGATTTTCTTCCTTGAGCAGTTTCATATAGTCAAGATATTGATTTATCAGATCCATTATCGGGACATCCTCTATCTTCAACTTATGCTTGCTGATAAGATGAAGCAGAAGATCCATAGGTCCTTCAAAAGATTCAATTTTGTATGAAAAAGTTTCCATAAAAACCTCACGCAACAAGTCTCAAAAATGCATCGCCATATTCTCCGAAAGGTCTCGAAACAATCCACGAAATACCGTAAAGCACCTTATCGGTGAGCCAGTTAAGCGGAGTTGAAAGCAATCCGAGCCAAAGCAGGAAAAATACCGCTATAATTATATAGCGTTCATACCGCATTATCTTATAATAAATCTTATTAGGAATAAGAACACCCAATATTCTCGACCCGTCAAGCGGCGGTATCGGAATCAGGTTGAACACGGCAAGACTGACATTTATCATTGCCGCATAAAAGAAGAACAAAAAAGCAACTTGTGCAACTATAGATACACTTGCATTACAGTAAATCACAAATGCGACATTCGACAGCAGCAAAAACAGGGTTGCCATTATCAGGTTTGAAATGGGGCCTGCCGCAGCCGTTATCGCCATACCCTGTTTTGGATTCTTGAAATTTCTCGGGTTCACGGGCACAGGTTTTGCGTATCCGAAACCTACAATCAGAATCATCGCCGCACCCAAAATATCTATATGCGCCAGAGGGTTAAGCGTAAGTCTTCCCTGATTCTTTGCTGTATTGTCGCCGAGCTTATGTGCGGTAAATGCGTGAGCAAATTCGTGGACGGGCAGTGTGCAGAAAACGACAAATAAGCTTGCACAAAGGCCTATCAGAGTTTCTATTCCAAGTCCATTACTTATAATAGAACGAAGCATTTAATCGCCCCCTTTGCTAAATTAATATGTATCAGCGTAAACTGCACGCTGACAGCCGAACAAATCGGTTACTATCTTCACTCTTGATGCATGGTCGGTAAACATTTTCGCTATGGAAAGAGTCTGTGACGGGTCACATTCAACGGCAATTCCGCCGTCGTGTTTTATTCTCGGCAGCCAAAGTTCCGCTATGACACGGTAAAAATCTTCCCCGTCCTCACCGCCGTCAAGTGCGGTGACCGGCTCACGGCTGACCTCTTCGGACACGGCAGACAACTCATCCCTGCGAAGATAAGGCGGATTTGAAATGATAAAATCGGGATTTTCGAGAATAAATTCCAGGCGACCGTCTTTTATATCGCAGCGGACAGGAACGGCGTTTGAAAGCGCAAGTTTTTCGATATTTCGTTCAAGATAAGAATACGCCTGCTCGTACTTTTCAAACAAAAACACCTTAGAGTCCGGTCTCTGTGCCGCTATTGTAAGCCCTATGCATCCGCTTCCGGCACACAGGTCAAAAATTACAGGATTTTCAACATCCTTTATTTTTTCAAGTGCGAGGTCAACCAGCAGTTCTGTCTCCGGTCTCGGAACAAGAACTCCATCGCCAACGACAAATGTCCTGCCGTAAAAGTCCCATTCTCCGAGAATATACTGGAGCGGCTCGCCGGAAATTCTGCGAAGAAGTGCATTGTCAACGGCTTCCGACTGCTCCGAGGGAATATCTTCATCTGACAGCAACACACGCACACGGGGCAGTCCCGTTATATGCTCAACAATGCAAGCTGCGTCAAATGCGGCGTTTTCGATTCCCGCATCATTTAATTTTTTTGTAGCGAGCTTGAGCATTCTGTCGGCGGTCACTGTATTCCCCTCTTTCGACAATCAATTATTTCTGTTCATCCTCATTGTTCTCAGACTCACAGTTCTGAGCAATATCGGCATCCTCTTTCTTCTCTGAATTAGGAATGACCGCTTTTATTGCGGCAATGCCGACTTCAATCATACTGTCATCCGGCTCGGCAGTAGTAATTCTCTGCATCCAAAGTCCGGGGGCTGAAAGTATCTTGACAAAAAGATTATCGTGTCTGCCGGCATATCTTATAAACTCATAACCGAGTCCCATAACAAACGGCATTATGAGCAGTTTTACGCATATCCATACGGGTCTTATCGTAGTAAGTTTCGGGAAAGCAAACGCAACAAGCGAAGAAATGAGAATACTGAGAATTATCATAACAAAAATGAAGCTTGTTCCGCAACGGGGATGAAAACGACTCTGCTTTCTGACATTTTCAACAGTCATCTCTTCACCGCTCTCGTAGCAGAATATCGACTTATGTTCCGCTCCATGATACATATACACACGCTTTATCTCTTTCATCTTCGAGACAGCAACCATATATACCACAAAAATGGTAATTCGCAGTACGCCCTCAAAAACGGTTCGCCACATAGCGATAGTTCCACCTGCAAATCTGTTTATTGTATCAAAAAGGAATGTAGGCATCCATACAAACAAAGCAAACGCAAGTGCCAGTCCCAAAACCATTGAGATTGCACCGATAACTGCCATCATCTTTTCACCGAAATGGTCGGTTATCCAGCGATCGAGCTTGGACATATCTTCCTCTTCCTCACCGAGGTCATCAAGTCCGGTCTTTTCCGCCGACTCCATAAGGCATTTATAGCCGAATACAAGTGCTTCAATAAAATTGACAACACCTCTTATCAGCGGAATACCGAAAAATTTGTTCTTGTCCTTGAGAGGAGTAAAATCTTTGTTTTCAACCGATATACTGCCATCGGGCATACGCAACGCCATCGCCTTGCCCTCAGGGCCGTTCATCATTATTCCCTCCATCAGCGCCTGACCGCCGACAGAACCGTACTTTGTTTTAGGCTTTTGATTCTTCATCCTGTACTTCCTTTTCATCTGTATAAGTTACTTCTTCAATCGGAAGGGTTATGGTAACAGTAGTTCCCTCGTTGAGAATACTGTCGATTCCAAGTGTACCGCCGTGAAGTTTAACTATCTCATCCGCAACCGCAAGCCCGATTCCGGAACCTGCCACGGTGTTGTCCGTCTTAAAGAATTTTTCCTTGACTCTCGGCAGATTTTCGGGTGATATACCCTTGCCTGTGTCGCTGATAGATATTTCAAGTACCGTAGGGCTCGTTATTTGTGCGAGCACGACGACCCTGCCGCCGTGATAGTTATATTTAATAGCATTGTCAAAAATATTGATAAACACCTGTCGGATTCTGTCCTCATCCGCTTGCATCGGTGCAGGCAGCTCGGGGGCATTATAGATTATCTCTATTCCCTCTTTGAGTGCCCTCTCCCTAAAGGTGAACACCGTTTCGTCAAGCTCGGCAAGAACATCTATCTTCTTCAATTGAAGGTTCATTCTGTTACTCTGAATTTTAGAGAAATCAAGCAGTTCTTCAACCATTCCCGACAGTCTGGATGCCTCGCTGATTATAACGCTCATTCCTCGTTTTGTAAGAGCAGGGTCGGAATCACCTATTTGCATGAGCGTTTCTCCCCAACCCTTTATAGAGGTCAGCGGTGTTCGCAGTTCGTGAGATATAGTGGAAATAAAGTCATTTTTGAGCCTGTCCGCAGTGTTCAGCTCATCTATCATATAGTTTATCTGACCGCAGAGCTCTCCTATTTCGTCGTCATACTTATAGTTTTCGATTCTCGCATCAAGGTCACCGTCGGCCACCTTGCTCGTGACCGCACCTATCTTTCTCAACGGCCTGACTATTGAACGGGTAAATGCCAAGCCGAGTATGCTCGAGATCACAATAACGGCCAGAGCAACTATTCCTATTATAGTACAGATTTTGCTTATCTGTCTGTCAACATCCATAAGCGAAACTATATATCTTATAGCTCCGGCGGTAGTACCGTCGGTATTTGTGACGGACTCGGTCATCGCCATGACCTTTTCGCCGGATGAGAGCTTGCCGACCCAATTTGCCTTGCCCGAAGTAGATGACATAGCCTCAACAAAGTCGGGCATATTTCGCTCCGGCTCAACTTCAAATCCGCTCGATGACACAAGAATATTTCCCGTACTGTCGATTATCCATATCTCCATTTGACCGAGCAGACCGCAATTTTCGATAAACTCTCTGCCTGCCACGGCAAAACCGTCCTCGGTATTCGAACCGTAGATATTAAAAAATGTAGTGATAAGCTCACCCGAATTGGTATCAAGGACATTTTTTATCGAGGAGTAGTAGTAGCTTTTTATAAACACACAGGCGGCAATGGAAACCGAAAGCACTATTACAACAATAACACTCAAAATATCTTTCATCCATCTGCGTGTTATGCCGCCGACCTTTTTCATTTCCGCTTGCCTCCCCCTCAAAAGATTCAACTATCTTATGCTATCCATTTATATCCGACGCCCCACATTGTCAGCAAATGTCTGGGAGCTGACGGGTCATCTTCAACCTTCATACGCAGTCTGCGAATGTTGACATCAACTATCTTTTCCTCACCGTAATATCCCTGGCCCCACACTTTCTCGAGAATATCCGTTCTCGACAGTGCAGCATCCTGGTTAGTAAAGAAGTATTCCATAATCTGGAACTCCACCTGCGTAAGCTCGATAGGCACGCCGTTTTTGGTAAGAGTTCTATTTCGCATATTGAGCAAAAATTCGCCGGAAGCTATCGTGTCGCTATGCTGTTCTGTAAGTCCTGCGCTCATCTCCACTCTGCGATAGAGCACATCTACTCTCGCCATAAGCTCCGAAGTGGAAAACGGCTTTGTAACATAATCATCGGCACCTATAAGCAGACCAGAAACCTTATCCATCTCCTGTGCTTTTGCGGTGAGCATTATTATACCGATATTCGAGTTCATTGCTCTTAGCTGCTTACACACTTCAAGTCCGTCAACATACGGCATCATAATATCAAGCACCGCAACATCAATATCGCCGCAAGCTTTATATTTTTCAAGGGCCTGTGCACCATCGGCCGCTTCAACAACCTCATAACCGTTGCGTTTGAGATTTATCACTATGAACTCTCTTATGGAAGCTTCATCTTCCGCCACAAGAACTTTTTTCACTCTCAACTCAACTCCTTGACTTTGAATATCTTTACACAGGGCTTAACCGATTGAGCTGTTATTCCTGCCTGCTCTCCCTTTTCTCTCGCCTCAAAATAGGTTACGGAATCATCATCCTCGATAAGATAATTCTCGGGATTGATTCCCTCTTTTTCCGCTGTTTCTTTTGAAACGGTCACAATCACAAACAAATCGTCTCCGACCGAATCATATTTTGAGCCGTATGCTTTAAACACCCACATATGTGTGCTGTCATAAGCATAAACGGTAAAGCTGCCCATCACTTTCTCGAGCAAATTCACATAGACGATATATGAATCTGCCGAGTTGACCAAAGTGTCGGTAAGTGTATATTCGGTATCGGACTTTACTTCTATCCAACTCGTAACATTCATCTGCTCATAAAGGTTCTTCGGCGAGATGTACTTTCTGCTGCCGTGGAAAGCACGTTGGCTCGGTATCTCTACAATTCCGTCACCGTTATAATCCTGTGCTGCGAGAAGCTCGGCTCTGCGTGTTAGCATATTCGATTGAGTATCGGGGCTGAACATCGGAGTAACAAGAGCCTTACCTGTGCTGCTCCAATATATGACCTCGGTTATCGCCTGACCGTCGCCCTTTATAGCATCGACATATATTTTTAAAGGCGAGGACGGTGTCACCTTTTCGGTCTGCAAAGCGCAGTAACGGCTTATTCCTCCATCAAGCCTTGCCGAACCGAACTCTTCAAATGCTCCGTTATCGGTCACTCTGAATACCTTTGCGGTAGACCTCGGTGAAGCATTGGCCGAAATATCCTGTTGAATTATAAATATATCAAGTTGACCGTCGCCGTCAACATCAATATTCTCCATGACAGAATAAACTTCGTTACAAACATTCTTGACCTCGTTTTTCCTGTCGTTCGTCTCACAGATATATCCCGAGAGTATCTTACTTGAATCACTTTCATAAAGACTTTGAGAAACGAGTATAACCGGGCGACCGTTATCTGTCATCTGCACAAAGCGTACAAAATTAACGCCTGTGCCCGAGCCGGAAAAATCGTTAATAGAGACCCACTTACCGTCTCTGTAATCGAGAACATTCATATGGCTTTTTGAAGGTTCACTCTCGAGCATATAAAAAACGAGTGCCTCGTTTTCGCCATCATTATCAATGTCGTGAAGAACAAAAGCCGACCGATAATCGCCCGTCAGCGGTGATATGAGCACTATATCCGAAGAGGAAAGTGCCTTGCCTTTGCCTGTGACGGCAGACATAAACGCATCACGCAAGTCTCCGTTGACATTGGAATCAAGCGGCGGACGCATGAGGCTCGTGGGAGATTTCATCTTGGCATTGCCGCAACCGCTGAAAATCAGGGCGACTGCTATCAGGCACAGAACAAGTGCAATAATGCGTTTTTTCAAGATAAAACCTCCTTTTGAATATTATATTTCATCGTGGTATTATACCATATATTAAACATCCTTTTCAACACCCGTTCACAACAATTCACAAAAAATCCACAATCGGCAAGTAGACACCGAAAAGAGAAAATTTTTGTTGCCGTATTTCTTATTTGCAACATTTAAATAATATTCAAGTGGTAATATCAATAAAAATGCCGAAAGGGGTTATCATATGGCTCAAAAGAAACCGGACAAAAGACTTGTAAACTCCATTACCGCAGCGCTTTTTGCGGCGATAATAACCGTTGTCACCGCTTATATAATGCACATACCTGCCGGAAACGGATATATTCACATCGGCGATGCGTTCATTTTTCTTTGCGCCTCCATGCTCCCGACTCCTTATGCAATAGTAGCCGCAGCTGTCGGCGCAGGACTTGCAGACGCACTCACGGCACCCATGTGGATAATCCCCACGGTAATAATCAAGGCTGCGATTTCGTTGCTTTTCACCGCAAAGAGCGAAAAGCTCATAACCACAAGAAACATTGTTGCGCTTATCCCCTCTCTCATAATCACCTGCGGTGGTTATTATATTGCCGACAAAGTGATTTTCGGTACTTGGGGAGCGTTTGCCACAATAATCCCCAATGTAATTCAGGCTTGCGCCAGTGCCGCCGTTTATATCGTGCTCGGCCTTGCACTCGATGCAGCGGGATTTAAGAGACGAATATTAAAATAAAATCGGAGAGAAAAAATGGCTGATATAGTTTACACTTACAGAGAAAAAGCATACCTCAACATCACAAACCACTGCCCGTGCCGCTGCACATTCTGCATAAGATCAAACGGCGACGGATTAGGCTCTGCCGAAACACTTTGGCACACTGCCGACCCCACCGGCAAAGAAATACTCAACGCACTCAAGAGCTTTGATTTTTCGGCATTTCCCGAAGTGACATTCTGCGGCTACGGTGAGCCGCTCTGTGCGTTTGAAAATCTGATGCTCGCAGGAAGATATTTGAAAGAAACTTACAAGGATATTAAACTCAGAATAAACACAAATGGTCTGGGTAATCTCGTAAACGGCAAAGATGTTATCCCTGCCCTCTCCGAAATTATAGATACGGTATCGATAAGCTTAAATGCACCGAATGCAGAAAGGTACAACGAAATCTCCCGTCCGAAGTTCGGCATGGAATCATTCGATGAGATTCTGCGATTTGCAAAGGAATGTAAAAAACTTATACCGACAGTTAAATTTTCCGTAGTCGATGTCATAAGCTCGGAAGAAATTGAAGATTGCCAGCGTCTTGCCGACAGCATGGGTATTCCGCTGAGAGTCAGAGCGAAAGAAAATTGAACAACAAATGGAACAACCGCCGTACTCGGTAATGAGAACGGCGGTTGATGTTATTTAATCAGATAAACTCTGCTCTCATACGGGCGAAGAGTAAACGAATTTGTTTTATCGTCGCAGTCGTAGTTTGAAATGAGCAGTTGGGCTTTGGTTATATCGAAATCGGACGGGGTTTTGAACTTAACCGGCTTTTCTGAGAACGAATTGATGACGAGCATCTTCTGACCCTCATAATTACGCTCATAGACAAACAGCTTACTGCTGTGCTTATTATGAAGCTTGAAGTCACCGTAAATTATTATCGGATTCTCCTTACGAAGTCTAAGCAGCTTTCTGTAATAATGAAGAATCGAATTTTCGTCCTTCTCGGCCGCCTCAACATTTATCTCTTTATAGTTGTCATTGAGATAAAACCACGGTCTTTCGGCAGCAGTGAAACCTGCGTTCTTTTCGGCGCTCCACTGAACGGGAGTTCTCGCGTTGTCACGGGAGGCATATTTCGCCACTTTCATGACTGTATCGTGCTTAAATCCAAATTTACGCATGGTGTTATAAGCATTATGCGTTGAGACATCCTCGTACATCTCTATCTCCGGCAAGCCGATATTGACCATACCGATTTCCTGGCCCTGATAGATAAACGGTGTTCCGCTCTGGCAAATATACATTGTAGCGAGCATCTTGCCGCTCTCTACCCTGTACTTCAAGCTGCCATATCTGTTTATAATACGGGGCTGGTCGTGATTCTCTATATAAAGAGTGTTCCACGCCTTGCCATAGAGCTTGGTTTGCCAGTTGTTATACACTCTTTTGAGTTTACGCAGGCTGAATGGCGCTCTTATCCAGCTGTAGAAAAGACAGTCTGCCTCCATGTGCTGAAAATGAAACATCATATTGAGCTTCTGGTCTTTATCTTCCCTGATAAAACGCATGGCGGTCTTGGGAGTCATCATCGGTGCTTCGCCGACAGTCATGCAGTCATACTCATCAAGAACCTTTCTGTACTCACCGAGATATTCCTGAAGGTGCGGTCCGCTCTTGTAGTGCTCGATTCCGGTCGCAACGGGCAACGGGAATCCGTTGGGAAGTCCCTGCTTCTTTGAAATAAAAGTAATGACATCCTCTCTGAAGCCGTCAACACCCATATCAAGCCAGAAGCGCATAATATCTTTTGTCTCGGCTCTGACCCTGGGATTGTCCATATTCAGGTCAGGCTGACCCTCTGCGAAGAGGTGGAGGTAATACTGATTAAGCTCCTCATTATACTTCCATGCAGGGCCTGAAAATGTGGAAAGCCAGTTGTTGGGAGGTTTCTTTCCGCCTTTTTTGCCATCACGCCAGAAATAATAGTCATGATACGGATTATCTTTGCTCTTTTTGCTCTCGATAAACCACTCGTGCTCACTTGAGGTATGATTTATAACAAGATCCATTATGACCTTCATACCTCTTTCGTGAATAGCGGCAAGCAGTTCTTTAAATTCATCAAGCGTGCCGTATTCCTCGGCAATATCCTTGTAATCGGCTATATCGTAACCCATGTCCTCCTGCGGCGACTTATAAAGCGGAGAGAACCAGATAGCATCGACACCGAGACTTTTTATATAATCGAGTTTCGACATTATACCCTTAATATCACCGATGCCGTCACCGTTTCCGTCGCAAAAGCTACGGGGCCATATCTGGTAAACTGACATTTCCTTATACCAGCATTTATTTTCAGCCATGAAAAATCGTCCTTTCAAAGGTTATTACCAGCCAAGCTTTTTAAGGAAGTCACGGCTGAGTTTCACGGAATTCATCGGAGTATCACCGGGTGCAGGTCTATCCTGCTCGACAACAACCCACTTTGCACCTGCTTTTTCGGAGGCATCGAGTATCGACGGCATATCCTGAACGCCGTAGCCTACGGGTCTGAAGCCGAAAGTCTCTTCGCTCTCGGTCTCGCTGTCATCCTCTATCCCTATAAGTTCATAAAGCTTTTTCGGTTTCTCCTTGCCCTGCTTATAGTAATCTTTAAGATGAACAACGGGTGCTCTGCCGCTGTACTTTACCACATACGCTGCCGGATCTTCTCCCGCAACGCCCACCCAGCAGGTGTCTATCTCAGTCTGAAGTCTGTCTGCGGTCACTTCACTGTAAAGAATATCGAGTGCATATTTGCCGTCAAGCTTTGCAAACTCGAAATCATGGTTGTGATAAAGGAGCTTTACGCCTTGCCTGTTGCACTCATCGGCTATCGTCTTAATATCTTCGATTGTACGCTCAAATCCCTCGGTACCGGGGCGTCTGTCCTCGGGAAGATAGGGAACGGCTATGTACTCACATCCTATTTCCTTATATGTTGCCACGACCGACGAAATATCGGAAAGAAGTTCATCAAGGGAAACATGAGCCGAAACCGGCACAACACCGATTTCTTCGACTATCGCCTTGACCTCAGCGGCACTCTTGCCGTAAAGTCCTGCGAACTCAACTCCATCATAGCCGAGTTCTTTAACTTTTCTGACTGTTCCTTCAAAATCCGCTTCAAGCTCATCTCTTACACTGTAGAGCTGAAGTGCTACCGGTAATGCCATTTTTCATTCCTCCAAGAAAAAAAACATATAATATTTTTTACCCTCTCCTAATTATTTGCCGGAGAGTTTTAAATCCTTTTCGTAAGCGGCAACCACTGCCTGCATAACAGCGTTTGAAAAGCCGTTTTCGTTGAGTGCGGCAACGCCTTCTATTGTTGTGCCGCCGGGCGAACAAACCTTATCGACAAGTGCATACGGATGCTCTCCGCTCTGCGCCACCATTTGTGCAGAACCGAGAACTGTCTGGGCGGCAATTTTCAATGCAACCTGCTTATTCATGCCGATTTTTACGCCTGCACGGGCAAGCTCATCTATGAACATATAAGCATATGCGGGGGCTGCACCTGCAATAACACCGAACGCCGAGAAGAATTTCTCCTCAAGCTCTACCGCCTCGCCTATTGACGAGCAGAGTTTAGCAACAAACTCTTTCTGTCCGGCATTAACTCTTTCGTTCGGGCAATATGCACTCATCGCCGCACCTATTGTTGCGTTGATATTGGGCATAACTCTTGCAAGTGTCGGCTCATAGGTCAGAAAAGACGAGATAAACTCTATTGAATTTCCTGCGGCTATTGAGATAAGGAGAGGGTCATTCTTTTTCAGTACGGAATCAAGCGACTTTAAAAGCTTTTCAAAGTCATAAGGCTTGACTGCCAGAACAATCTCCGAACAACTATCGGCGAGTTGTTCCGCACTCTCTGCGGCAACAGCTCCGTATTCCTCGGCGGCAGCATTTGTTTTTTCCCTGCTGATGTCAAAGAGCATTATATCCTCGCCCTTTACCGCACCCGAGGCTATCATGCCTTTTATTATGGCGTTTGCCATGTTTCCCACTCCGATAAAACCGGTCATATTAAAACTTCCTTTCTGTATTTATCTCAAACCTTCGAGAGATTTAAAGTCCGGAATAAACTCTTTCTGCGCCGAGCGACGGCTTTGAATATATCCGTTATCAAAACCCAAGTCGAGCATGGTGTTGAACGCTATTTCATATTCGTATTTTGATATTCGCCTGTCAAGCGGCGGAAACTCAGATGCTCTGCCGCAAGGCGTATATTGGCTCATTAGACTGACTACAGTACCCTCGGGCAGATTGTCCTTTATCCAGTGGAGCACCTTTTTGGTGTTTGATACCGCACCGGGCAGGATGAGGTGACGAACTATAAGTCCGCTGCGTGCTATGCCGTCATCGTCGAGCTTGAGCACGCCCACCTGTCTGTTCATCTCGGCAATCGCCTCAGATGCCCGTTCAAAATAATCAGGAGCGTTTGAATACTTCAATGCAAGCCTATCATCCGCATACTTAAAATCAGGCAAATAAATATCCACAAGACCCTCAAGGCGTTTGAGCGTTTCGACTGACTCGTAACCTCCGCAATTATAAACCACGGGTACGGGAGAAGAATATTCTTTTAATATCCGTGCAACGGAGTCGGCATAATGCGTTGGCGTAACAAGGTTGAGGTTATGTGCGCCCTGCTCTATAAGGCAGTCAAAAGCTTTCATTACCTCGGCGTCTGACATCTCTATTCCCGAATCCGCACCGCTTATCTCGTTATTCTGACAAAATACACAGCGAAGGTTACAGCCGCAGAAAAAGACGGTTCCTGATCCGTTCGTGCCGCTTATACACGGTTCTTCCCAAAAATGAAGTGCCGCTCTTGCAAGACGCACGATGCTGCCACTTTGACAATAGCCTTTTGACAGTTCTCTGTCAACGCCGCAATTTCTCGGGCAAAGCGTACACAGCATACTGTCCCCTCCTTTTTATTAACTGATTATACCATAGTATTCCGCGAAAATAAACAGTGAAATTTACAGTTTGCTTTTTGATAGAATATAGTGTATAATTGAGTAACAAATTATTTCCGTTTGCGAGGTGAGTGTTTTGCTTCTTACAATAGACATAGGCAACACCAACTTAACTTTCGGTGCATATGAGGGCGAGGAGCTGAAGTTTGTTTCAAGACTTGCAACCGACCGTCTGCGTACCGAAGACCAATACGCTATAGAGCTTAAAAACATCTTCACGCTCTACGGCTACAGCTTCGAGTCCTTTGACGGTTGTGCCATCAGTTCTGTCGTGCCCGAGCTCACGGGCGTAATTGCCGACGCCGCCAAAAGAATAACGGGCAAAACTCCGCTCATCCTCGGTCCGGGAGTAAAAACAGGAATAAACATTCTCGCTGACGATCCGTCGCAGGCAGGTGCAGACCTTGTTGCCGCTTCTGTTGCGGCAGCCAACCTTTATCCGCTGCCCTGCTTTGTTATTGACCTCGGCACTGCCACAAAAATAAATGTCATTGATGAAAACGGCTCTTTCTGCGGCTGTGCCATCGCCCCGGGCGTTGCGATTTCGCTAAATGCACTTTCGTCAAAGACTTCACAGCTTCCGGCAATAAGCCTTTGTGCGCCGAAAAAAGCAATAGGCACAAACACGATTGACTGTATGCAGTCGGGCGTTGTGTTCGGTACTGCGGCGATGCTTGACGGTCTGTGCGACCGAATGGAAGAGGAGCTTGGCAGAAGTGTTCAGTCTTTCGTCGCCACAGGCGGTCTCTCCCGTGAGATAATCAAAAGCTGTCGCCACGAAATGATATATGATTCGGAGCTTATACTCAAAGGGCTTCGCATAATATACGAAAAAAACAAGAAGTAAACAGAATATTGAAAGCTATGCTTTTGATAATAAACCCGTCAATTTTGCGCTGCATCCGTCTTACGGAGCAACAGCAAGGAGGAATATATTATGTCAAAAACATCCGCTGCCGTTTCACGGCAAAAACTCGTCCGCCTCGTGCTCACCGCACTGCTGACCGCACTGATAGTCGTCATGGCGTTCACGCCGCTCGGTTATCTCAAGGTAGGAGCTATCGAGATAACTTTTATCACGATACCGGTCGTTATGGGTGCTGTACTGCTCGGACCTTCGGTAGGACTCTTTCTCGGTGCGGTATTCGGCATCACAAGCTTTATCCAGTGCTTCGGAATGAGTGCATTCGGAGTTGCCCTGCTTGCGATTAACCCCGTCTTTACCGCAATCGTATGCTTAGTACCGAGAGTTCTTATGGGCTGGCTCACCGGTCTTATTTTCAAGGCGCTGACCTCAAAAGGTTCGCAGAAATTTGTGCATCACCTTGTCGCCTGCATTGCAGGTCCTGTGCTCAACACCGTACTGTTTACGGTAACGCTTGTTTTACTGTTCGGACATTCGTCGGTAATAGTCGAGCTTATGGCATCGATGGGTTCTGCAAACATTTTTGCGTTCGCAGTAGCATTTGTCGGAATCAACGGCCTTGTGGAAGCCATCTCCTGCGCCGTGCTCGGCACCGCACTGTGCAAAGCACTTTCGTCCGCAATCAAAAAGATGAAAATTTAAAAAGCTAACACAAAGAGCCTTCGGCAAATCACTCGCCGAAGGCTCTGTTTTTAAATTTTTTACTTATTCAGCAGGCTTGCGGCTGCTTCATCAAGGAAGATGGTAACATCATCATGCTGCTGAAGCACGGATGCGGGACACTGAGGTGTGACCTTGCCCTCAACAGTTGCCTTTATAGCCTCTGCCTTGCTCTCGCCGGTAGCGATAAGAATTATTTTCGACGCTCTCATTATCGAGCCGATGCCCATTGTTATAGCGTAATGCGGCATTGCAATATCTGTGAAATACTGTGAATTTGCTTCGATTGTACTGTCTGTAAGCTTTACCTTGAAAGCTTCATCGGTAAACGCATCAGCAGGCTCATTGAAACCGATATGACCGTTTCTGCCGATTCCGAGCAGCTGAATATCGATTCCGCCGGCATTCTTTATAGCCTGTGCATAGCGTGCGCTCTCTGCTTCGGGCTCTGTGTTGCCATCAAGAAAATTGACATTGTTCAAATCGATATCAACCTTGGAGAAAAGGTTATCCACCATAAATGAATAAAAGCTATTGGCATGGCTCTTGGGAAGGTCGCAATATTCGTCAAGGTTGAAAGTTTTGACATCCTTGAAGCTCACCTTACCGTCACGGTACTGCTGTGCCATATATTCATATGTAGGAACCGGCGATGCACCTGTAGCAAGTCCGAGAACCGAATCGGGCTTTTCGCAAACAGCATCGCAGAATATCTTTCCGACTTCTTCGCCGACCTGTGCGGCATCTTTCAAAACAACAACTTTCATTTCAAATCCCCTGTTCTTTATTTTCGTCATAACAACAAACCTGAGTGTAAATTATACCACCAACCGCTATACATTTCCATAGCTTTTACAAAAATTTTCTGCGTTTTCCTAAAAAAATCTACAAAAGCAAGAAAATATATGCTATAATTACCGTGCAAATAAAAGCGAAGGAGAATTTTTGATGAAAACCGCAAAACGTTCATTATCCATTCTGCTTGTGCTCCTTATGCTTGCCTCATGCCTTGTTATCGGCACATCGGCAGACGGCAGCTATACGCTCTCCCCCTCTGAGTGGGACAGCTATTGGGAAACAGTCAGAACCGACAACACGCTCATTGCACTGACCCCCGGTGCAGATGCCTCGCAGCTCAATTTCTGCTGGCACTCAAACGACACGGCACAGACAGGTGCTGTTCGCCTGAGCAAATCCGCAGACATGAAGAGCTTCAAAGAGTTCATCGGTAAATCGATAACCGACAGTTACACCGGCCAGAAGGTCTACAAGGTAACAGCCACCGGACTTGAGCCGAACACTGTATACTACTACACCTACGGTTCGAACGGAAAGTTCAGCGAACCCACCATGTACAGAACCCTCTCGACTGACGAGTTCAAGATACTCTACGTCAGCGACATACAGGTTGACAGTGATGTTGAGGACGGTCACGACAACGCCTATGTTTGGCAGAAAACTCTCGGCACCGCACTTGACAACAACGACGACATCAGCTTCATCCTCTCCGCCGGCGATCAGACTCAACACGGCAACAGTGCAAACGAGTGGGCAGCAACTCTCTCTCCCTCTGCGATGAGATCCTACGCTATGGCCACTGCTGTCGGCAACCACGACAAGAAGGGCGATACATATCCTTTCTATGTCAACAATCCCAACGAATATTTCGGCACTACTCCGGCAAGCGTTGACGAAAACTACTGGTTCCGTTACGGCGATGTTCTGTTCATTGTATTCAACACACAGATATACAACGTCTATGACCAGTATCAGTTTGCACTCGATGCGGTTGCCAAGAACGAGGACGCAACATGGCGTGTTGCCGTGCTTCATCACGACATATACGGTACGGGCCATCATGCGGCAGATGACGACAACAAACTCCTCTGTGCTATCTACAGCTCGATAATCGACAAATTTGAGATTGATGTATGCCTGACCGGTCACGAGCATCTCTATGGCCGCTCTTATTTCATGAAGAACGATGAGGCGGTGAAAGACCAGACATACAACAAGGACGGTGCAGTGGTCGATCCCGAAGGCACTGTTTACTTCACCGCAAGCTCAGCTTCGGGCAAGAACCGTGATGAGCACTACGAGTACGACTGGCTTGAGTTCAGCTACACTTCATCCAATCCCAGCTATTCCACCATCGAGTTCACCAAGAACACCTTTGCTCTTGAGACCTATGATGTTGAGACCGGCGAACTTATCGACGAGTGCAAGATAGTCAAGAACGACACTTCTTATACACCTGTCGATCCCGACTTCAAGGGCATGGACACCAATATGCTTGAGCGTTATCTCGGCAACTGGTACATTCTTGTCAGAATAGTTATCGAGGGCGTAAAGCTCATGATAAATGTAACAAAGATTGTTGCTCCCGTTGTTGCAAAGATTCTTGTTGAGCTTGTTAAACAGCTTATTACCGTTATAATCGGAATGTTTTAAATTTTAAAATTGCAAAATAAGAGGCATCATAAAAGGGTGCCTCTTATTTTTGTTTTCGGTACATTTTCTGTCGAAATTTTCGTTTACTATTTGTAACCGTTTTGTAATTGCAAAAGCCTTAAAAGGGTGTATAATTAACTATAATATCGCCGTTCAAAAAATCGCAAAGGAGTCCGCAAATTGGTCTTTTCAAGCCTTGTATTTTTGTTCATATTTTTTCCGCTGACGCTGTTCTTTTATTTTATCGTAAAAAACGATAAAATAAAAAATATCGTACTCGTAATAGCATCGCTCATTTTCTACTCATGGGGTGAACCCATATGGGTCTGCTTGCTCATTTTCAGTTCGGTGCTCGACTACACGGTTTCGCTCGGCATAGAAAAATACCGTGGACAAAAAATAACGAAACTGTTCATCGCCCTCTCCGTAATCATAAATCTCGGACTGCTCATGGCGTTTAAATACAGCGGCTTCTTCATTTCAACGATAAACGGAATCTTCAACATTGCGCTCAAGGTGCCGGCTTTCTCGCTGCCGATAGGAATTTCGTTCTATACATTCCAGACAATGTCATATTCACTTGACGTTTATAAAGGCGAAGTAAAGGCACAAAAATCATTTATCAATTTCCTGATGTTCGTGTCGCTGTTCCCTCAGCTTATCGCAGGGCCTATTGTGCGGTATTCGGATATTGACACACAAATCGCTCACCGCACAGTGACAATCGATAAATTTGCAGACGGTATGACCCGTTTCATGGCAGGACTCGGCAAGAAAGTGCTTATCGCAAACTACGCCGGTTCTCTCGCCACTTCCCTGCTCGGTAATATTGAATCCGCAGCGGTCATCAGCGTTTGGGTGGGCGTTTTGCTCTATGCATTCCAGATATATTTCGACTTTTCAGGATACTCCGACATGGCAATCGGTCTTGGGCATATGTTCGGATTCGACTATCCCGAAAACTTCAACTTCCCATATATTTCAACTTCTATAACCGACTTCTGGCGTAGATGGCATATAACTCTGAGTACATTTTTCAGAGACTATGTATATATCCCTCTCGGCGGAAACCGTGTCAAGCTCCCCCGCCAGATATTCAATCTGTTTGTTGTTTGGGCACTCACCGGTCTGTGGCACGGTGCAAGCTGGAACTTCGTCATCTGGGGACTTTACTACTTCGTATTCCTTTGCCTCGAAAAATTCGTGCTCAAAAAAGTTCTCAACAGGATACCGACGGTTATCCGTTGGATATATTCAATGTTCGTTGTGCTCATCGGTTGGATGATATTCTACTTTGAAGATTTCTCTTCACTGAGAACGGCACTTTCGGTAGCATTCGGTGCTTCCGGCAACGCTCTAAGCGACCCCGTGATGAGTGCGATGATAATCAACAACATTCCGTTTATCATCATCGCCGCAATAGCCTGCCTGCCCGTTTCAAAACTTGTTAAGGCCGTAATCGCAAAACTTCAAAAGAGTTCACCTGTCGTTCGCCCGATATTCAACACCGTTTTCAATGTGGTTATGCTCGTTCTCTGCGTAGCCTCGCTTGCGGGTTCGACTTATAATCCGTTCCTGTATTTCAGATTCTAAGGAGGTCGATAAAATGAAAAAAGCTCAAAAAATTCTTTCTGTCGTCTCCTTTGCCGTGATACTCGCCGTGTTTTCGATCGTCGGAGTTTACAGTTTCCTCGACAAGGACGAAAAATCCTCCGAAATGGAAAACAGGAATCTTGCACAGTGTCCCTCATTCTCTCTGAGCAGCTATTTTTCCGGCGACTTCACCTCGGATTTTGAAGAATACTACAACGACCAGTTTCCCGCAAGGAATATGCTCGTAAAGATAAGTAACAAAATCGAGGCGTTCTACTCATTTTTGACTATAGGAGACGGCGAGACAATAATCAAGAACAACGGTGGCGTCGGTGACGGCGAGGCACTGTCTCATGAAGAAGAAACGACAGGCATCGCAGTTGTCCCCGATTCAACGGAAAGTTCATCAACTACAGAGGACAGCACGGAAACTACACAACCGCAAAACGCCGTTACCGTCCCCGATGACGGAGAAGAGACAGTCTACACCAGTAACTATGTCGTACTGCTCGGCAACAGGCTCATGGAGCAATATACAAATGTCTACTCCAAAATGGACAAATACGCAGAGACGCTAAACCGACTTAAATCGCAAATGCCCGACACAAAGGTTTACAGCCTCATGGCACCGACTTCAATAGAATTCTATGCGCCGAAGAAATATAACACCGGCAAATCACATTCGCAGTATATGGGCATCAATCACATTTACGAGGAATTAAACGGAATCATAACCGTTGATGCGTATTCTCAAATCGCCACACACACCAATGAGTATCTTTACTTCAGAAGCGATCACCACTGGACAGCAAGGGGCGCATATTACGCATATATCGCCTTTGCCCAACAAGCAGGGTTTACACCGGTTGACATCAACACACTCGAAACCGGCAGTCTCTCCCCGTTCCTCGGCACACTTTACAGAGCGACACAAAGCTCGGTAGTCGAAAAAGACCCGGATTATGTTGAATATTTCATTCCCTCAACGCAGACCGAGGCAATAGCCTCCGACACCGACCCAACACTCACGAGCCACTACAAAGTAAAAGTAGTCAACACCGAGATAACCTCCTCAAACAAGTATCTCGCTTTCCTCGGCGGCGACCACGGGGTTACGAAAATAACCACCGATGCTCCTAACGACCGCAGTATTGTTGTCATCAAAGAGAGCTATGCCAACGCATTCGTGCCGTGGCTGTGCAACAACTATAAGACCGTCTATGTCATCGACCCGAGACAGATGGATGTAAAACTTGCGAATTTCGTAAAGATCAACAATATAGACGAAGTTCTGTTCCTCAACTATATGTTCATCCCGACAAACACAAAGTATATGACAGCTTTGGGTAAGATGGGGTGAAAGCCGATAACTATTCACAAACCGCCGCAGGCTGAATGTCTGCGGCGGTTTTGATAAAAAATTAAAAATTTATTGTATGTTTTTGTTACTTATGCTATAATAGAGTAAATGAATTTCAGGAGGTTTTTCCAATGAGCGAAACACGCAGAACATATCCGAGCTGGCTCAATGGTGAAGTCAAAAGTGTCCAGAAAGAGTACACCGAGCCGACAAAGCTCTTTGCCGATGACGGCACTCTGCTTTCACCCGGTTGGGCAAGGCACATGGTCTTTGACTATGACCGCACAAAGTCAACCCCCGTCAGACACCGCAAGGAGTGGGACTTTTATCAAATTTCCAACGGCAAATATATGGTACAGATTAGCTTCGCAAATATAACCCTCGGCGGTTACGCCTCGGCTATGCTTGTCGATTTGAAAAATCCCGACAAGAACAAAAAGCTCGCCGCAGGCGCACTGACTAATCCCATGGCTGTTTTTCTCGGCGGCAAGGATAAGTATGTTCTGCCCCCGAAAGGCGATGTGCCCAACCATGTGAAATTTGAGATTGGCAAGGCAGTTTTCGATGTGCTGACAGAGGAAACGAAACGCACGATTTATTTTAAATCCGGCGATGTTGAGTGCAACTTTGATGT
>CAZFZW010000003.1:0-32084 GCA_964523465.1 uncultured Clostridium sp.
ACGGTCTTTCGGAAATCTGCTTTATAAGCTCCTCGTGGTAATAAGCCTGATACTCTTCGGTATAGTCACCCTGAGTGGGGGTTGAAGTGTGCCAGTTAAGCGCTTCACAGCCGTACTCGCTCAGTCCGATAGGCTTGTTGGGATACTTCTTGTGGAAGTCGTCAAACCACGGGCCGTTCATCTCGGTTGAGCCGCCGTACCAACCGAAATAGTGATTGTAAGAAAGCACATCGCTGATTTGCACATACTCCGAATCAATGGAGCACATTGTAACAGCCGCAAGAGTGGTAAGACGGGTTTTGTCCATCTTGTGGCACAGGTCGTTGAGTTTTTTATGGTTGCGTACAAGGTCGGGGTCGCTTGCGCCTGCGATGGTTATCTCGTTTGAAAGACCCCACACGACAATAGATGGATGGTTATAGTTCTGGCAAATAAGCTCGGTCATCTGCGACACGGTATTATCGTAACCGCCGGGCATATGCTTTGAAATATACGGAATCTCCGCCCAAATCACAAGACCTTTTTCATCGCAGAGGTCATAGAAAACCTGCGAGTGCTGATAATGTGCAAGACGAATTGTGTTTGCACCCATCTCGACAATCAGCTCAATGTCCTCTCTGTGATGCTCAGGAAGAAGTGCGTTGCCGATTCCGGGTCTGTCCTGATGTCTTGAAACACCTCTTAAAGGATATTCTCTGCCGTTTAAGATGAAGCCCTTTTCGGGATCGATTTTGAATGTACGGCAGCCGAAACGGGTTGAAACTTCATCAAGCTCCTGCGAGTCACAAACAAGTGTGGCCTTGGCAGTGTAAAGATATGGGTCTTTCAAGCCGTCCCAGAGGTGGACATTCTCGATTTTTATCTTTGCGGCATTTTCGCCTGTGCAGGTTGTCTGTTCGACAAGCTCGCCGTCTGCGGAGAAAATCTCGTATCTTACATCGCAGCCGTCGGCATTGGTTGTATAAGTCTCAATTTCAACCACGGCATCATTGCCGACAATTTCGGGTGTTACCTTGATTGCGGGAGAGCCGAAGTAGTCAAGGTCAAAGTGCTTTTCGGGCACACCGATAACCTTTACATCACGGTAAATTCCGCCGTAAAAAGTGAAGTCGGCATTCTGAGGATACACTCTGTCGTTGGGTGAATTGTCAACATCGAGTGCAAGGAGGTTCTCCTGCTCGATATTATCTATTCGTACTCTGAAAGTTGAATATCCGCCGTCATGAGAAGCGATCTGTTTGCCGTTCCAGAATACCTTGCAAGAGGAATTAACTCCGTCAAACTGCAAATATTTAACTTCGCCCTCGGGAAGCTCGTCCGCCTTTACACTTCTCGCAAAGCGGCAGGTAGCTCTGTAATAATCATTGCCGCCGTCCTGGCCGTCCTTGCCATTCCAGGTATAAGGCAGATTCAGCTCAGTCCAGTCAACGGGAAGCGATGCAGGTGTGCTCTTTGCGTCTTTTGAAAAGAGCCAATCATTGTTGATGATTTTCGTATTTCTCATAGCAATCTCCCTTGATTAAATTTTTTGCTGTTTATATTATACACCGTAAGCCTACAAAATTCATTGCTTTTCTGTAAACTGTTTAATATTCGGTGCTCATTACTCCTGTGTTTCGGGCTCGTCAACGGAATAGAGATAATTTTTAAGGAACTGAATATTGGCATCAAAATCGGATACGATTACCGACTGTCCTCTTATGGTTTTATAAGACCATGTGTCTTCGTTTGGTACTCGTTCGGATTTAATATCATATCCGATAAACTTTGCTGCACCGAAAATCAGCTTTGTCAACTCCATGGGTGAAATATCGGTCTGCACCATGGGCAAAACGGTGTCGGCAAGGTTTTTAAGAGAGAAAAGATCGGTAGACTTCGCCTTATCAATGAGTGCGGTTATGACCTTTCGCTGACGATAAGTACGCATAAAATCGGAATCGAGCTTTCTGATTCGGCAATAAACAAGCGCCTGTGCGCCGTCCATATGTACACTTTCGCCTGACTGAATGTTTCTCGTCACCTTTGCGGTGGCACGCATAAATTCCGCTTCTTTTTCAGTCACTTCGACATCTATTCCGCCAACGGAGTCGATTATAGTGCTGAACATATCAAAACCGACGAGCATATAGTGGTCTATTTTAACATTATAATTATACTCGATTGTATCAATAACAAGCTGTGCTCCGCCGTAAGCGCAGGCGGCGTTGAGCTTGTTATACGATTTGGTTGAGGGAATCACAGCCCATGTGTCACGCAAAAACGAAGTAAGCTTTATCTTTTTATTATTGCGATCAATGGACACGAGAAGCATTGTGTCGGAACGCAGTGATGTATCGGAACTTGAGCCGTCAACACCGAGGAGCAAAATATTGGTAACATTGCTGTCCTGCATAAGCGAAGATGAATCAACATAGACATTATCTTCATGTGTTTCGGGTTTATAATCAATCTTACCGGCAGTATTATAAACGACACCGAACACAGCAGATGCGGCTATGATGCAGACAAGAGCTATTATGAAGAAAGTTTTTGCGGCCTTGCTTTTCTTCTTTCTTTTTTTACCACCGGACTGCGGCTCATTCTGCTGCGGATGATGTTCGGGCATCTGAGACTGCGGTCTTTGCTGTCGATAGGAATTTTGTGTCACATTCCTGTTTTGTGCCCCGAGGTCATTTACATTATTGACCCTGCGAGGTGTTATCGGAATATCCTGCGGTTCTCTATTGTTTCTTCCGTTTCCGGAAATGTATATATCTCCCACTTCTTCTTACCCCTTTATTTTAAAGTGTGCTTAAATCGTACGGAGTACGCTGATAGACAAAATAGTTAAGCCAATTGGAAAAAATAATGTTTGCGGTTCCACGCCATTTGACCGTAGGTATACAATTCGGGTCATTGTCGGGGAAATAATTTTCGGGGACAGCTATTTCAAGTCCCTTGTTGACATCCCTGAAATACTCGTTTGCAAGAGTATCTCTGTCGTATTCGGAATGGCCCGTTGAGAAAAAGCTGCGGCAGTCCATATCCGAGATAAGATGTACTCCCGACTGCTCGGAATAAGAGAGTACCTGTAAGTCCTTTATGTGCGCTATGTCTCTCATACGAACCTCTGTATGGCGTGAATGAGGCACCCAGAATGTATCATCCAGTCCACGCATAAGCGGATGGAAATTATCAAGAGATCTGTGTTCAAACACGCCGAACATCTTTTTGTCGAGCTTATATTTTTTCAGTCCGTAATAGTAATACAATGCCGCCTGAGCACCCCAGCAGATAAAAAATGAGGAATAGACATTGGTTTTTGCCCACTCGAAGATTTCACAAAGCTCGTCCCAATAATCGACCTGTTCAAACTCAAGATTTTCAACAGGCGCACCCGTGACAACCATGCCGTCAAAACGGTCGTTTTTCACATCGTCAAAGGTCTTGTAAAACTTGAGCATATGCTCCCTGGAGACATTCTTCGCCTCATGAGTGGCAGTTTGCAACAGCTCCACCTCCACCTGAATAGGAGAATTGCTCAAAAGACGGAGAATCTGCGTCTCTGTCTCTATCTTTGTGGGCATAAGGTTCAATATGAGTATTTTTAGAGGACGGATGTCCTGCGTTATTGCACGCTCCTCAGTCATAACGAAAACATTCTCTTTTTCCAGCAGCTTGTGTGCAGGCAGATTTGCGTCTATTTTGATAGGCATTATCTTATCTTCCTTTTATTTTTCTATATATGGAGGCAAGCATTCAAGAATCGTCATTCCATATTTACTCGGCTTTGCCGCTATTACTCCGCTTTGTGCGGGAACAAACGCACTTTCTCCACGCTTAAACGAGATTGAGTCTATCTCGCCCTCGCCGTCGATTATTACAAATGCTCTCGCACGGGGAGAATCAGGCAATGAACATTCACCCGAAACATCGTATCTGTTCAGTGAAAAACACGGCGTATCCGCATAGGATATTATTTCGGTTTTTTCGTATCCGTCTGCGATTTCAACCGATACGGGATTTAGTTTAAACTCGGATAAAATACTGTCAAGAGGTCGGTTATCATAATGAAAACAGTCAAACATTCTCTCAAAGCCTAACCCCTGATGACACAGGAAATCAGGAAGCTTTTCCCCGAGGGTGTTGCACTTTTCGAGGCTTATAGTGTAATCGGTAGGCTCCTGTATCTCAAGCAGAAAACATCCCGGGCCGATTGCGTGCGGCGTGCCGCCTTTTATCAAAAAAGTATCACCGGGCTGAACGGGAATTTTGTGCATAAGTGCCGCCATACCCTCTATATCCTGCCTGTCGAAAAGTAACTTCAATTTTTCACGACTTGCATCGGATTTAAATCCGAGAAGGATATAAGGCTGCTCACCATTTATCTCTCTTCCGCCGAGAATATACCACGCCTCGGTCTTGCCGTAATCGGAACAAAACAGTTCTTTCGCCGCTTTTTTATCGGGATGAACCTGTATCGGCAGCCGTTCTGCGGAATCGAGAAACTTTGTCAAAACTCCGAAATTATCATTAAGCTTGCTAATATGCTCTTTTCCGAGAATATCCTCGGGATTCGACCGAATAACATCTCTAAGATATTCGCCGTCGGAAGTAGTGGTTAAACCCTCGTTTTCGGGTTTGCCGTCCCTTTCAGGATTGTTCGCCTTGACAACGGAGGCGATCCAGTCCTCGGGAAAATATCCGTCGCACCCCTGCCCGAAGCGAAATTCATCAAGCAATTTGCCTCCGAGATAGATTCTCCAGACACGGTTTTCTCTGAGTTTTATTACCTTGTTTTTATTCATCGAGAAGCACCTCATTGCGGATAAAAACTATATTATAATAATACCTTATTTCAAGTTAAAAATCAATCATAACACAGCAAAAAGAAAACAGCTGTATCAAATCGCCAAACGCTTTTGCATTGCACATATGTTTAGCTTGCAATACGCATAGATTTAATATATAATATTTATTACTTTAATTCGTTATTTTCTCAAATTCACAATACAGTACCAAAAAGGATGTTTTCATGGACTTTATCGTAATGGATCTCGAATGGAATAATACCTATGCCCGAAAGACCAAGGGCTTTATAAATGAAATAATCGAGATAGGCGCAGTGAAGCTTGATGAAAACCTCAATTTCAAAGACAAATTTTCATGCATTATCAGGCCTCAGATAGGGAAAAAACTGCGTGGAAGCGTCAAAGAGCTGACCAACATTACAAATGAGGATGTTCGCGGCGGTGTGCTGTTCACCAAGGTTTTTTCAAATTTCAGACGTTGGGTCTCCCCCGACAGCATTTTTCTCACATGGGGCGACGGCGATATTCGTGTGCTCATAGACAACTACAAGTACCTAAACGGCCTTGACACGATACCATTTTTGACCTATTACGCCGATATGCAGTCATACATACAGGCGGAAATGGGACTGCCCAAATCAAAGCAGGTAGGCCTTTCCACCGCCGCTCAGGCACTCGGCGTGGACGAGAGCGTTTTTTCACATCACCGTGCACTTGATGACAGTCTGATGAGTGTGGAGTGTTTGAAAAAAGTATATTCGGCAGAGAGATTCAAGCCCTACATAAGAGAATGTAACGGAGATTTCTACCGAAAGCTCACATTCAAGGCTCATCCGATAAGCAACATAAACAGTCCGTTAGTAGAAAAAAAAGTTCTCGACTACCGCTGTGAAATATGCTCGGGAAGATGCGAGCAGTTAAAGCAGTGGACTTATTCAAATCAATACTTTCGCAGCAGATATTACTGTCCGCACTGCGACCGCACAGTAAAAGTGGCAGTAAGATTCAAGCAATACTATGACCGAATAGACATAAGAAAAACCGTGACCCCCGTTGAGACGGAGGACACGGAGAAAAAAGATGAAAATCAAAGCAGCGACAAATAAACAGCTGCCGCAACAATCAAAATATGTAAAATCAGTTCCGCCGGAAGACCGAGCATAAACTTTTTGTGTTTCGTCTTATGGCGGATTTTTTTCATTGTTAAGAGCATAACTCCTGCGCCGCCCAGAAGGCCCACTGTCATCAGGGTAGCCTCCGGTACACGGCGTTTTCCCGAGCCTGCGATACGCTTGTCATAGACAGTCAAAATCACGCCCACAAGTGAGATAACAAGCCACCAGCAAATCGCCGCTAAAAATAAATATTTCATATCTTCGTTTTCACCTTTACTTTTGTTATACCCGACGGTATTTCAACAATTCCCTGTTCGTTTGAATACTCGCAGTCGGCTGATACTATTCTGCCGCTCAATCCTGCAAGCTCAAGCTGTACCGCACATTCGCCTGCTCCGCTGCCGTTTAGTTCGAGCGTTATCTCATTATCGGTGCAATCAAGCACATAGCCTATTTTGTTTCGGCTATTAAGCGGATAATCGCTAACAGATATTCTGTTACCCTCTTTTAACCATTCGTTCGGTATACCTCTGCCGATAATCAGGGTTGAATCTGCCTTTTGTACTATAAGCGAATCCCACAGAACCTTGGTTGCCGTGCTCTGCCCCCACATGTGCGGACAAGAGCCACCGCCGCTCTGACTGCCGCCGCTTGCCCAAATTCCGTTTTTCTTTGGGAAAGCTATACCCTCCCACCAGCTGAACGGCCCACTTTGAGCTTTATCAATCATAAATTGATACGCTTTGATACCGCTGTCACGGTACTTTTCACCCCTCAGGGCTGTACTGCCGTAGCCGGCGTTGTATGAGCTGCAAAAATATCCGTGCGGATAGCCGCCGAAGTTATGAGATGTGTCGGTTATATCCTTGCGTGCCGAGAAAATACGGGAATATGTGTTGTCAATCATATCGACCATATAACTGCCTTGCCGTGCGCCGAAAAGATAACCGTCCCAACCCCAGCGACCGAACAGGAACATTGACCCCCAATTCGCATCACGAGGATCGCTGCGTTGAGTATGTTCGTTGGGGCAATCAAGTGAAATGGGAATATAATCAAGCTTGTATTTTTCGCAGGTGCGTTTTAATTTTCTCTCGACACTTTCAAGCAAACTGTCATATTCTCGCTGTGCCCAGTTACTCTCATCAGTCCTATTTAAAGTATCGCAAATATATTTATAAGTGGTGAGACCAAAGAGTGCAGACCAGTTGTCGATAGTCCAGTGTCCGTTGCTGTCAATGGCATTTGTTCGTTTCATTATTCCATCGGAGTTTCGGTCGGCAGTAATTTTATGTGTGTTTTTCCGAATCTCCTCAAAGCGTTCTTCAACAAGCTTAATGTCACCCGTTTTTTGAAGATAGAGTGCATACGGCCAACTGAATTTCCATCCTGCATCGGGATACTGAACATTTTTGAGTATCGTCTTTGAATATTCGGCAAAGTATTTAAAATCTCCGATAGTCAGAAGTGCTGCCATAATGCCGAGCACATCGTGGTCGAACACTCTGTCATAACCGTTTTCTCCGACATGGAGGCCGAAGCCGTCTTTGACAATCATGGTGTAGACATATCCCGCCTTATAAGCATTGATAAGCTTTTGGTCGGGCAGTTCATTTATCTTGGCAAGAGGCAGCATACGCTGTGTCCAATATGCTTTCATCTTCTCGTAGTGCTCATCGAAAGTTCCGAAAGACGAAGCGTCAGCTTTCGGGTAAGGATATTTGCCGCCGAAACGGTCAGCATACGCCGCAAAATCGAGAGTTATACTTTTGCCCGGTGACAATGTATCTGAGGATTTATTAAGCGGAGTCAGAAGCTTGGGCACCTTTGGAAGTTGTTGAGGTTTTGAAGAGATATTTTTGAGTATCAGACGTGAATAAGCCACTTCAAACCTTTTTTTGTCAATGAACACTTCGTCTGCAAAGTTTTCCACAGTGCAGTCAAAGTTCTTGGTTTTATATTTGCTGACAAGACAGGGCAACCAGCCCTCACTGTTGTACCACTCTATTTTCCCACGGACATCGGAAAGTCCGAAAGTCACAAGTGTATTGCCTCTGTCACGCAGTAAATATGAGCCGTCAATAAACACAATCGGGGCGTGCCTATCCCCCTCGCAGCCGAAAACGCTGATATATCCCGAATATTTTCGGCAGATATAATTGTTTTTAAAAAGACTGCCCTTTCTAAATGCAAGAAAACAGTCTGTATATATTTTAAAGTAGGCTGACGACGCAATCGCCATAAGCGGTTTTTTGCTCACTGTAATCCCTCCGTATTTATATATTTTAGTTTTAATCAGCGGAAAAGTCAATCTAATAGCCAAATATCATCTGATTTATTGATATTTTTTATTCAATATGCTATAATCGTTATAATTAAAAATTCGGAGACTGTAAAAATGAAAACACTGATTGAGTTATTTGACGACTCCCCCATATTAAACGTACTTGCATCTGCCGCTTTTAAGCCTGAAAAGCTTGTTTTTTTCGGAGCGGATGAAGATGAAGTAATTGAGAGCAGAAACGATTACACCCGTTTCTTCAAGAGCCGAGGAGAAAACATAAAGATAGAATATGTCAGTGCCGATATGGATGACATTAACAGCGTCAATTCGACACTTGCCGACATAATCCACAACAATCCTGACTGCGTGGTTGATGTAACCGGCGGCGACGACATCGCACTGCTCGCTGCGGGAATGGCGGCAGTCAGACTTCAGACACCGCTTATTGCCTACAATCGCAAAACAAAAAAATACGCAAACATAAACGGTTTTCCGCACGCTATGGAGGCTGATATATTTGGTTTACTAGACTGCGAGGATTTCTTCAACGCCAGCGGCGGAAGTCTGATTGACAGTGAGGATTTCAGTGACCGCAAGCATGACTTTGAACTGTTTTGGCGCAAAGTGCTAAAAATATGGAGTATATATCTCGAGCATCTCGACTCCTGGACAGCACATGTGCAATATCTGCAAAAGGTCAGTCCTCCTGCCGACCCTACAGGCAAATTTCAGCTTCACATAAAAGCTCCGAAAAGCGTCAAAGTAAACGGTAAGGCACTCAACAGAAATGATGAGATTCTTCGTGAACTGAACTTCTGCGGAGGAATAACGGGATTCAGGGTTCACGAAAACGACGAAGCCGAGTTTATGTATTGCGATACGGACTTCAGACGGTATCTGACCGATGTAGGTGCATTTTTGGAGCTGTTTATGCACGCCTGTGCCATGAACACAAAAAGATTCAGCAGTGTCCGCTCAAGAGTTAAGTATAACTGGGAATACAGTAAAATAAGGCATGACCACTCTACGATATTCAGACCCGCAAGCAACGAGATAGATGTTATCGCCATAAACGGAATCGAGCCGTTGTTTATTTCCTGCAAAACCTGTGCACCCGACATGAAATACATCGACGAAATATATCCGCAGGCAATGCGTATGAGCGGCGGCGAAGGGCACGCTGTGTTCGCCTGTACTCATCCGATAGATATTGATATGCCTGTCTACAACAAGGCAAAGGCACTCGGAGTATATATAATCGACGGTGATGACATAAAAAACAATCTTGTCACCGAGCGGCTTATGCAAATAGCTGAAGATAGGTACATCTGGAAAGACGAGCCCGAATATCAAACACTAATCAAAAAATAAGAGCCGCCGCAAGGGACAGCTCTTAAATTCAAGTTTATTTTTTAAGCAGTTTTTCGGCTGCGGCGAGCTGAATGCAGGTGCAAAGCAAGTCAACTGCAATTTCCAGCTCCTCAACCGGTGGAAAAGTAGGTGCAATACGGATATTGGAATCTTTGGGATCTTTGCCGTAAGGATAAGTTGCTCCGGCAGGAGTGAGAACAACACCGGCCTCCTTGCAAAGCTCAACGGTACGTTTTGCACAGCCTTCCAAAACATTGAGGCTGATGAAATATCCGCCGTTGGGATTCGTCCACTGAGCAATTCCCTTTCCCGAAAGCTCGCTTTCAAAACTCTTGAGTACCACATCAAACTTCGGTGCGATTATTTCTGCGTGCTTTTTCATATGTGCTTTCACGCCATCCATATCTTTGAGGAACTTGGCGTGACGAAGCTGATTTATCTTGTCATAACCGATAGTCTGCGTTTTCATACGGTTCTTTATCATTGCGACATTTTTATCCGATGCCGCAAGAGCCGCAATACCGGCACCGCTGAAAGTAACCTTCGAAGTTGAAACCACTTCGATTATCATGTCCTCGGTTGAATTTTTCTCGCACTCAGGGAAGATGTTGAGAAGTGTATCTGCGTTTTCTCTCAGATCATGAACTATATAAGCGTTATCCCAGATTATTCTGAAATCCTTTGCGGCAGGCTTGAGTGCGGCTATGCGGCGAACGGTGTCATCCGAATATGTTCTGCCGTCGGGGTTCGAATACTTGGGAACACAGAACATACCTTTAACGCTGCTGTCCTTAACGAGTTCCTCGACAAGCTCCATATCGGGGCCTTCGGCAGTGAGAGGTACATTTATCATCTCGATACCGAAATATTCACAGATACCGAAATGTCTGTCATATCCGGGAACGGGGCAAAGGAATTTAATCTTGCCCTGTTTGAGCCACGGCTCATCCCCTGCTCCGTGAATCATACACTGGGCGATAAAATCGAACATAACATTGAGGCTCGAGTTACCCATTACGATAACATTCTTGTCCTCGACCTCGAGCATCTGAGAAAATATAGCCTTGCACTCGGGAATTCCGTCGAGAATACCGTAATTTCTGCACTCAAGGCCATTTTCAGCCTTGACATCGGTTATATTAAGCATATCCATTGAGAGATTGAGCTGCTCTGTGCAGGGCTTACCTCTGGACATATCAAGCTTTAAACCCTTCGATTTAAACTCGTTGTACTTTGAAAGAAGCTCAGCGTGAACGGCACGCAGTTCCTCTTTCGGCATTGACGCGAAAGTCATAACGATTCCTCCGTTAAAAAAGTTCCCGTATATTCTATTATATTTTCCCAACATTTGCAAGTGATAAATGAAAATCTTGCAAAAAATCTTTATTTTTACTTTGAATCAGTCGGTTTTATGGGCGAAATCAAGCTATAACTTTTATACGAGGTGACAAAATGAAAAAAACATCAACCCGAATCCTATCGACACTCTTAGCACTTCTTCTCATCTGCTCATCGCTGATGCCGTGCGTATTTGCCGCTACACAGGCCGAGTGGGACGAGAGATGGGAGAAGCTTAAAAATGATGCATCTGCCATATCTCTTATGCCCGGCAGCGATTCATCGAGCATGAATTTCACATGGCTCTCCCCCACCAAGGATTGTATTGTGATGTTTGCCCTGTCAACCGACAGCGGTATGAACGGGGCGAAATATTTAAAGGTAAACCGCACGCATACATTACTGTACGGTTGGAAAAACGATGTCACCGCAGAGAATCTTAAAGCCGACACAACATACTATTACAGAGTCGCCGAAAACGGCAAATGGTCAAAGACATATTCATTCAAAACCAGTAACGACGATGATTTTAATGTTCTCTTTGTCTCCGATGCACAGATTGGCCGCTCCGGTGACGAAAAATCAGACGAAGTATTAAAGCATGATTCGCTCGGTTGGAACAATACACTCGAAACTGCCTTGGCAACAGAGGATAACATTGCCCTCATAATTCACGCCGGAGACCAGACTGAAACTGCGATGACGCAGGAGCAGCACAACCTTTTCTTCAACGCAGATGCACTTCGCTCGATTCCTGTTGCCACAATAATAGGAAACCACGATTTTTATTATCCGCTCTACTCTATAAGAAGTAACAACCCGAATGAATTTGACCGTGAGCTGTTACAGTCTCCGGCAGGCAAGGGATATTACTTCAAGCGTGGGCAGGCTTTGTTTATGGTCATAAATTCCAACAATGTGCTGACATATGACCACGAAGAGCTGATAAAAGAGGCTATGGATTTCTACCCCGACGCACTTTGGCGCATAGTCATAATGCACTACAGCATCTACAGCAGAAAAGAAGATGACGACTTCTACAGACCCCTGTTCTCGAAAATGTTCGACAAATACGACATCGACCTTGTTTTGAGCGGAAACGACCACATTTACACCCGTTCTTCCATGCTCCGAGGCGATGAAAAAGTTGAAAGCGGCGGCACGATATATCTTGAAGCCAGCACCGCTTCGGGCTGCAGCTATGACGGTCAGCCGAGTCAGACACCATGGTATGCAGAAAAATGTGTTCAGCTGCGTGTCCCGACTTATACGCTCCTGCATTTTACAGACGGCAAAATTTCAATCGAAACTCACCGCAGCGACACAAACGAGATATTCGACACATATGAAATGACAAAATCCGAACCGACAAAAACTGTCGTCAAAGACAGTCTTTTGCAAAAAGCATATCTTCTCATTGCGAATGCGATATTTGCCGTTCGGGATATGATATTCTGATAAAAACCGCCCCGTTTCTCCAAGCTGAGAAATGGGGCGGTTTTGCAATCATAACATTATACACTTCTGAAATTTCTTATGACCCATCGGTAAAGTGAGGGTGAGATGCTTAAAATAATAATTTTAATTTTATCAATTGTACCGTGTCGGCCGCCGAAAAGAATCTCTTTTTTGAAGCTCAGGAGTTCTTTTACCAGTCCGTCAAATCTATCCTCGCACTTTTTGCTTGTGATTATTCCGGACAGGACAACAAAAGCAGAACTTGTAAAACCTTTAATACAATATGGGTATACTTCGGTTTCTTCTTCAAGATTCAGTATGCGGCGTTTGACATCAACAACGCCAAACGCACCGTATCCGAACTCACCTTTGGTTATTCCGCCGTCATTTCTGAAATAGTTATATTTAGCACTGCTGTCAACAACTGTTTTATCCGTGTTCTCAAGCAGTTGATAAACAAACATCAAATCTTCGGAGCAGCCGTAATCGGAACTGAACCGAACATCACCCACTGTATCTCTTTTGTATATTTTGTTCCAGACAAATCCCATTGTACCGCCGACAACGGTGCTTTTTTTAGCTTCAATTCGATTGAGCAGGTGGACTTCGCCACTGTTCGGTGCAGAGACAATCTCGCCGTTTTCATAAACTGTTTCACCGCACATGGATATATCCGCATCATATTCAATCGCATTCTTCATGAGCAGTTCATACATATCCGGCTCTATCCAATCATCACTGTCTACAAAGCCGATATAGTCGCCGGTAGCAGCATCCAGACCTGTATTTCTCGCTCTTGCGACACCGCCGTTTTCTTTATGTATAACTTTTATACGCCCATCTTTCAATGCGTACTTATCACATATTTCGCTGCTTCTATCCGGTGAGCCGTCGTCAACAAGGATAATCTCGAGATTCTTATAAGTCTGATTCACAATGCTTTCAATACATTTCGGAAGATACTTTTCCACTTTGTACACAGGGATTATTACGCTAATCTTTCTGTTTTCCACTCACCTGTCACCTCACGATTCATACAAGAAACAATCTTATCGAGCACTATCCGCTTTGTACCAATAATCAAATGAAAACTCACATCAGAATTATAAACACATTTTAATATAAAGTTTAGATTTTGTCAATGATTATACCGCTAATATTCTTATATCTCCCATAAAATCGTGAAAATCCGAACGAAAACAATGCTTTCTCATATAATACCCATAGAAATCAAAAGGAGGAAAACTCTATGTTCAAGAAGGCATCAGATACACTTTCGGATTATTTCTACTTTCAGGCAGACATAAGAGGTAACAGTTCCGTACCCGATATGTCGGGCACTGCCAGATTTTATCCGTGGCTTGACGGAACTATGGTTGAGATAGAATTGAGCGGTATGCCGACGAGAAACGAACCGTTTGCAGTACACATACATGCCGGTGCAGTATGTGAACTTGAAAACTACCAAAGTGCAGGAGCACATTTAAAGAACACCGATGTTGAGCTTAATGTATCACCCGAGCGGCACGCAACAAATATAAGAAGTTCGCAGGAGCACCCGGGACACATGGGAGACCTGCCGAGTATATTCTCGAACAACGGCTTTGCATATATGGCAACGTATACAGACCGTTTTATCCCACAACAAGTAAACGGGAGAACCGTGATAATTCACAGCTCTCCCGACAGCTACACTTCAACCGACACCTTCGGAAACCGCATTGCCTGCGGTGTTATTCGCCCGATGGATGCCGAATGATTATTTCAATTTTTTAAGGTCGTTTGCTCTTATCTCAGTGCGTCTTATCTTGCCGTTTACAGTCTTGGGCAGAGAATCAACGAACTCTATAACTCTGGGATATTTATACGGTGCGGTCTCGTTTTTGACATAAGTCTGAAGCTCTTTTTTGAGCTCATCCGTACCATCCACACCGGGTTTGAGGACTATTGTCGCCTTAACGACATTACCTCTTATTGGGTCAGGCAGGCCTGTAACGGCACATTCGAGCACGGCAGGATGCTCGGTAAGAACACTTTCTATCTCAAAAGGCCCAATTCTGTAACCCGAAGATTTGATAACATCATCTGTTCTGCCGATGTACCAATAATATCCGTCTTCATCCTTCCATGCTGTATCACCTGTGTGATAAAGTCCGTCATGCCATGCCTCATAGGTCTTTTGCTCATCACGGTAATAGCCCTTAAAGAGACCGTAAGGAACTTTTTTGTCAGTATGAACGACTATCTCGCCTGTTACTCCGGGCGGTACGGGGTTGCCATCCTCATCGACTATATCAACATCATAGTGCGGCATCGGCTTGCCCATCGAACCGGGCTTTGGCTCCATGCCGAGGATATTGGCAATGAGAAGGGTTGTCTCGGTCTGGCCAAATCCCTCCATAAGCTTAATGCCAGTCTGCTCATACCAGTTGTTGAATACATCGGGATTGAGTGCTTCACCTGCAATTGTGCAATATTTAAGCGCACTCAGGTCATAAGAAGCGACATCTTCCTGGAGCATAAATCTAAACATTGTAGGCGGACAGCAAAGGCTTGTGATTTTATATTTCTCGATTATCGAAAGTATCTCGGCTGCATGGAATTTATCGAAATCATAGACGAATACACAACCCTCCATAAACATCTGACCGTAGAGTTTGCCCCAAACAGCCTTGCCCCAGCCTGTATCGGCTATTGTGAGGTGTACGCTGTCGGCGGTGACGCTGTGCCAATACTTTGCGGTTGTGAGATGAGCGAGAGCATATGTATGAGCGTGCATCGCCATCTTCGGGTTGCCTGTAGTACCGGATGAGAAGTAGACTATCATAGGCTCGTCAGCCTTTGTGTCAACTCTTTCCAACACAGAGTCGGCCCTTTCCATCTCGGTCATGAAATCGTCCCAACCGTCACGCTTGCCGTTGACCATTATTCTCGTCTCAAGTGATGGACACTCAGGCAGAGCCGCATCGACATGCTCGGCAATTTCACCGTCACCTGTGCAAATGACAGCCTTAACGGTTGCGGCATTTACACGGTAAACAATGTCATGCTTCTGGAGCATAAAGGTTGCGGGAATTATTACCGCACCAAGTTTGTGGAGAGCAAGGATAGTAAACCAGAACTGATAATGGCGTTTTAATATGACCATTACCATGTCGCCCTTACCGATACCCTTTGAGCGCAACATATTTGCGGTTTTATCACTGTAATATTTCAGCTCGCCATAAGTGAATGTGTGCTCCTCACCCGCCGGATTGCACCAGAGCATTGCTTTTTTGTTAGGTTCTGCGGCAGCAATAGCATCGACGACATCATAACCGAAATTGAAATTTTCGGGGCATTTGAGGGTATAATCGACCACATTTCCCTTTTCGTCGTATACCTCGTCTACAAATTTTTTATTTAAATCAAGCATATGTTAAGAGTCCCTTCGATAAGAATATTTTATTTCTTTTCCGACTTTTTGAGGATTATTGCAAGGAAAACGCAATCCTCACCGCCTGTTGCTATCATGCCATGACCGTGAGCCGAATTGTAAAGCACGGCATCACCGGCATTGAGTATCTCAACATGATCCTCAAAGGCGACCTTCAAGCTTCCGCTGATGATGTAGTCAAACTCCTGTCCCTCATGGGTAGAGAGTGTTATGGGCATATCCTGCTCCTGCTCGGAATAAGGTGCAGTGACGAGGAACGGTTCGCAAAACTTATCCTTGAATCTATAGCCCAGATGAGCATAATTGAAGCCCGAACGGCGTTTCATCGGCAGGCCCTCGCCTTTTCTGACGATAGAATAGAATGAAAGTCTCGGATTATCGCCCGTGAGAAGTTCTATCATATCAACATCAAACTTCTCGGCACACTTGTAAATAAATGTAAAGGAGAAGTCTACCTCGCCGTTTTCAGCTGCGGAATATTCCTCTGCGGTGCAGTCAACAGCCTGTGCCATTTCTTCAACGCTGAAACCCATAATATCTCTGAGATCTCGTATTCGCTGAGCAATTTCGTTGATAATAATTTCCATAATAAACTCCCCTTTTGGATTAAAATATAAAAACGCCCCAAACTAAAAGTCTGGGGCGAGATTTAACCGCGGTACCACCCAAATTCAGTGCCAAAGCACCCTCAGGCTCAAATAAGCCCTTGACTTTAACGCAGTCATACGAAAACGCCTACTCGGTAAACTTTCGGGTTTCTGCTCAGGAGTGATTTGATTCATCGGTTCATACATCCGTGTTCACCGTCCACGGACTCTCTGCGGTACTTATCCGAAATCTTTCTCCGTCATTGCCTTTGTGGGTCAGATTCATTTTTGTAGATTATATAACCGAAAGCTCGGTTTGTCAATAGTTTTTCGGCATTTATTTTTGAAACATTGTACCGCCGCGCGAATCAATACCGACCGTGAGCGGGAATTTATTAAAAACCAACCGTTTGACACTCTCACATCCGAGGTCAAAAAATGCTATCTCTTCACATTCGGTTATGCACTTTGCCGCAAGTGCGCCTGCTCCGCCGATAGCACACAGATAAACGGCGTTATTGCGTTTGATTGCTTCAACAACCTCGCTGTTTCTGCCGCCCTTGCCTATCATACAACAAAGTCCTGCATCCAAAAGTCTCGGTGCAAAAACATCCATTCTGCTCGAAGTGGTCGGGCCGCAACTGCCTATGACATCTCCCGGCCTGGTCGGCGTAGGACCTGCATAATAAATCGCGGAATCCGAAAGCTCAAACGGTAACTCTTCGCCGCTATCGAGCAAAGCGCAGATACGCTTGTGTGCGGCATCTCTCGAGGTATACACTACTCCCGAGAGCAAAACCCTGTCTCCTGCCCTGAGCCTGTCACAATAATCACGCAGTTCACTTGTGTCAATTATATATTCAGACATCACTCATTCTTCTCCGAGAAATTTTTTGGTAAGATCGGAAATTATACCGTCACTGTCGGTATCCTCGTTCAAATCGTTATGTACATCATCCGAGCTACCCTCAAGCGAGAAGCTCATTGTGCCGCTTGAATTGAGAATATTGACAAGATTGCTTATATCCTCATTGGATATTTCAACATCATCACCGTCAGTACCGAAATCGGCATCTGTCAGAATAGGCAGCTTGACCTCACCGTTTTCGCCGAAAGTGAACTGATGCTCATCAACCTCATCAGAATGGGTATCGAGCTTATCGGCAACGCTGCTGAGATTGGTTGAAAGCGAATTAATCTTTGACACGAGTGATGCGACCACAACGCCGAAATTGTCGGACATCTGTGAAATATCCTCTCCTATCTCGTCAACACCGCTTGCCGCCTGCTCTATCGTCTGCCTGGTCTGGGAAGAAATATCCTTCGCCGAGGCTTTTGCACTGCGAATTATCTTATCCGAATACAGCAGTGCATCAAGCACAAGAGCACCGATCTGACCCTCAACATCCTTTGCACGCTCGCAACCTACTTCAACGCTGTTGAGCTTTTCATTGAGCACATTCAATTCGTCCTCGAGTACGAATATTTTCTTTGCGTACTCCTCGCTGAGCGCGAAATACTCCTCAGCTCTCGTCTGCTGTTCGCTGAGTTGAGCCTCAAGCTCGGACACTCTTCTCTTTGCAGCCTTGACCTCAATTTCGTTGTCACTGAGCTTCTTTTTTGCTTCGGTGAGCTGGGTCTGCTGAGCACGAATGTATTCGAGTACATCTTCCTTGTTGAAGCCGCCGAAAGTCATGGTCTTAAAAAGTACATCCTTGGCCATACTTCATCCCTCGTTTCTTTTAGTAAGCGATAATATTATACACATCACCGTCGATTACGGCAAGTTTATTTTTTGAATAAATACACAGTTCGTCACCGTGCAGAAACGCCGAACCGTTTTCGGAATAATTCAGACTCTTAACGGAAACTTTCTCACATACCTTGACGCTCTTCGTTCCGTCAAAAGCATATATATCAGCTATCTCTCCGTCCGGAGACGAGACATAGTTTTTTGCGATAATAACACCGCCATCCAACGCCTGAGTGAAAAAAGCGACATCACCGTCGATTTTTTCTTTCGCCGCATCATTGTATCTGAAAAGCTCACAAAGCGACGAGCCGGATATACTGCGCTGATACCATACTTCGCCGTCTATTACCGCACAGGCCGCAACCGAGTCTGAAAGCAACTGTGCCGCAGAGACTGAGCCACCACTTACGGTGTGCTGATAAAGAGAAAATGAATCAGACTGTGAATATACCTTTACATAAAGCTTGTCCGCAGTGAGAATAAAATCTGTTTCCTTGCTGTCATAAGCGTTTAGCTTGACAGGCTCGGAGGAACTTGTCGAGGCATACAGAAAACCTGACTTTTTAACGCACGCCTCTACTGCCTCAACCGCCGATTGTGCGACACTTTCTGTAGAAGTTGAGCTTAAATGTTCATTAAGGTCGGACATTTTCACTGTGCTGTCAGCAAGTTGAGTTGATTTGAATATTGCCGACGGTGTGCCCGATTCGGAAAGTGCATAGACTTCATCGACCGTTACATTATCGGCAAGTTTTTTTGAGCCGTCTGCCGATGCCACATAGAGTGCATAGCCTTGGGCAAACATATCCTCGCCGAATTTTTCATCAAGAGTCTGCCTTATAGTGTCACGGGCAGATTTTCTCCTGTATTTTTCCATGTCGAGCTGGTATTGTATGCTAAAACCGAAGATAAAAGTGTAATCGCTTTTATTCGGCTCTTTTATCAGAGCATCCTCCTGCTCCATATCATCTTCGATTATATCACGCCAACTCTTCGGGGATTCGTTTTTAACAAGATAATAGAGATTGCCACCTGCGGTGTAGTTGTCATAAAAGACTTTACTCACCATCGTGGCTATCTGAATCGGATTGCTGCCCGGAGTTACCTTGAAAAGCTCAGACTCGCCCTCGTTGTAAGAACCGATTTCATATATAATCTCACCGGTTGTATCATTTGAAAAGAAATGTACATTTGCGACATTCTTTACAAGCTCACGGCTGCCCTCGGAGGATGAATATACATAGAGCGACTGAGAATCGGAAAGCTGTTTCAAATAATAAACAGCATCACTGCCGGCAGGGATAAACATTTCGGTCACGGCAAAGTCCACATCGGATTTTTTATTTTTATCTAAAGTATACGCAACCGTCGTAACAGAAAGATTGTTTTCGTTTTGTTTTGAATAATACAGGATTCCGCTGCCGTAGTCAAAGTCCTTTTCAACCCCGTAGTCAATGAGCTTTGCGCCCTTTTTGGCCTTGGACGAGCTTGAAATATCACAAACATAAAGGTCATATTTCTTGCTGACCTTTGCAGATTGAGTGGTATAAATAAGATAATTCCCATCCGCTGTCAACAGCATATTGGAATCCTCTGCGGCAATAAGCTCCTGCCTGTCGCCATATGCAGAGAGAAAGAAGCCGTCATTTGTACGATAAACAATTGCCTGGCTGTCGGCATCTGGGGTCTTATCCCTGCCCGCAAACAGGAAAATCAAGGCAGCCACAGCCGCCGCCACGACCACGGTTATGGTCACGGCGGCAACTGCGACTGTACTTTTTTTGAACCTTCTTTGGGTCATAGAAAAGCCTTTCGGATTCAGCGGGCGTTCTTGAGTTCAAGTGCCTGCTTCGTCTTTTTAACAATATTATCGGCATCGAGTCCATAGAGATGGAGCAGCTCGACTGCCGGGCCGGAACGGCCGAAAACATCTTCAACACCGACTCTGACAACAGGTACGGGAACTGTCTCGCAGACAACTTCGCTGACAGCAGAACCGAGTCCGCCGATTATCGAATGTTCCTCTGCGGTGACAATAACACCGGTGTCCTTTGCGGCATCAACAACAGCCTGTCTGTCAATCGGCTTTATGGTGTGCATATTGATAACTCTTGCCGAAACGCCCTCGTCTGCAAGGATGTCACGAGCCATAAGAGCTTCATTGACCATAAGACCTGTTGCGATTATCGTGACATCGGTACCTTCTGCGAGCTTTACCGACTTGCCGATTTCAAACTCATAGTTATCGGGGTCATTGAATCTCGGTACTGCAAGACGGCCAAAACGCATATATACGGGGCCTTCATATGCTGCAGCGGCAAAAACCGCCGCCCTTGCCTCAACATCATCGGCGGGATTAAGTATAACCATACCGGGAATAGTACGCATAAGCGCTATATCCTCGCAGCACTGGTGGCTCGCACCGTCCTCACCGACGGAAATTCCGGCGTGAGTTGCGCCTATCTTAACATTGAGATGGGGATAGCAAAGAGTATTTCTTATCTGCTCAAATGCACGCCCTGCCGCAAACATTGCGAAAGAACTTGCGAATACGGTATAGCCGACGGTAGAAAGTCCGCCTGCAACACCTATCATATTGCCCTCGGCAATACCCGTATCAAAGAATCTATCGGGATAAGCCTTTTTGAACATTGCGGTTTTGGTAGCCTCCGCAAGGTCAGCGTCGAGAACAACTACTTTATCATTTATTGCACCAAGCTCAACAAGAGCTTTTCCGTATCCGTCACGGGTTGCCGCTTTAATAATATCTGCCATAACAAGACTCTCCTTTCAATCAGTTTGCCTCGAGACTCGTGAGGGTAGCGTTAAGCTCCTCCATTGCCTCTTTGTACTGCTCCTCATTCGGAGCCTTGCCGTGCCATGAGCACTGATTCTCCATAAAGGAGACACCCTTGCCCTTGACGCTCTTGGCGATTATCGCCGTGGGTTTGCCCTTGAAATCGATTGCGGCATTGAATGCGGCATCAATCTCATCGAAACTGTCAGCGTATATCTCGAGAACATTCCAACCGAAAGCCTTGAATTTCTCAGCTATCGGATAAGGAGAGTTGACCTCGGCAACTGTGCCGTCTATCTGAAGATTATTGTTATCAACAACTGCAACAAGATTGTCAAGTCCCTTTGCACAGGCGTACATTGCTGCCTCCCAGACCTGACCCTCCTGAATCTCGCCGTCTCCGAGGATTGCGTAAACTCTGAAACTCTTACCGGAAAGCTTTGCGCCCAACGCCATACCGACTGCGACGGAAATTCCCTGGCCGAGCGAGCCTGTGCTGGCATCGACACCGGGAACGGTGTTCATATTGGGATGTCCCTGAAGTCTCGAGTCACTCTTTCTAAGTGTCTTGAGTTCTTCGACGGGGAAATATCCTCTGTGAGCGAGCACCGAATAATACGCAGGGGCGGCGTGACCTTTCGACATAACGAGACGGTCTCTGTCCTCCCACTTGGGGTTCTTCGGGTCAATATTGAGCCTGTGGAAATACAAATATGTGAGAATGTCAGCTATGGAAAGTGAGCCGCCCGGATGACCGGATTTTGCATTATAAACTCCCTCAATAGCACCCATTCTTACCTTGCAGGCCTTGATCTTTAACTGTTTGCTGACGATTGTGTCCACAACAGCACCTCCTGTAATACCGTTATTTATTGGCAATTATTTTCAATATATTCAAGGAAATCGGCGACCGCACCGTGATTGCAATGGCACGCTACAAACTTTGCGGCATCTTTCATTTCCTTTGGAGCCTGACCGCAAACCGCCGGAACTCCGACAGTCTTTATCATATCAAAATCGTTGAAATAGTCACCGATGGCACCTGTCTGCTCATGCGGCACACCGAGCATATCTGCAATTTCGAGTACCGCTGCGCCCTTGTTTGTACCCTCAAAAAGCATCTCATAACTCGCTATCGAGGAGGACATAAAGGTAACGCCCGAAGAATCTACAGTATTCAAATATTTAACAACACTTGAAACTACGGGCGGCAGACCCATAAAGATGACCTTGCCCCAATTCGCCTTGGGGATATCCTCAAAATGCTCGAAATTCTGATGCTTGATTCCGTCGGCAAGAGACATAAAAAAGCAGGAAAGCCTCGGTTTATAAGTGTATATCTCCTTATCGGTACAAATTTCTATTTCGATAAGCGGAAACTTTTCCGTAACCCGTCTGACAATATCTATTCCTCTCTCATCTATTGCATGAAAAGAGAGCATTTTTTCGTTCTTATAATCGTAAATTCCGGCACCGTTCAGCACGACAGCCGGGGTCGCATCTATTGGCAAACGCTCGAAATGCTTTCTCAACGAGGTTATATTTCTACCCGAAGCGAGGGTAAAATTACCGCCGAGATCTTTGACAAAATGTGTTATTGCTTTGAAGTTGCGTTCGGGAAGTCTCCTAAGCTTTGTGTTGAGCGTTCCGTCAACATCGGAGACTATAAGCCAATCCGAATAATTTGTTTTCATCTCTTTCACTTCCTGATTTTTGCTAAAAAGTTTTGGAAATATGCAGGCAGTTCGGAAGAGAGTTCAATTCTCTCATCGGTCATTGGGTGCGTAAAGCCGAGTAGCCTTGCATGGAGACACTGACCGTTGAGCTGCGTTATGATATTCTTCTGAGGGCCGTAAACGGCATCACCGGCCACGGGATGACCGATATGTGCCATATGAACCCTTATCTGATGAGTACGCCCGGTCTCAAGACGCAGACGGACAAATGTAAACTTGTCGAATTCCTCGACAGTATAGTAATGAGTAACCGCCGAACGGGAGTTTTTATCGGTGACTGCCATTTTCTTCCTGTCATTCGGATTTCTTCCTATCGGTGCATCGATAACACCCTCGGGCTCACGGAGTTTGCCGTAAACAACGGCTGCATATTCACGGGTGAGACTGTGTTCTTTTATCTGTGCGGCAAGCGAAATATGAGCTGCATCGTTCTTGGCAACAAGCAAAAGTCCGCTGGTATCTTTGTCTATCCTGTGAACTATTCCCGGTCTGATAACGCCGTTTATGCCGGAAAGGCTGTCACCGCAATGATACAGCAGTGCATTGACAAGCGTCCCCGTGCTGTTTCCCGGAGCAGGATGAACAACCATACCTTTCGGCTTGTTGACAACAAGCATACACTCATCTTCATAGCGTATGTCGAGCGGAATATTCTCCGGCTTTGCGACATCATCCTTTGCAGGCTCAATGAAAACGAGAACCTCGTCATCAAGCTTCAGCTTAAAGCTTTTGCCGACAGGCTTACCGTTGACAAGCACACAGCCGCTCTCGATCATATGCTGAACACGAGAACGGGAAAAGTCGGAAAAATTCTCCGAAATAACACGGTCTATTCGCTGTTGAGCGGTATCTTCATCGACAGAGAAGCCGAGTGAATAACCGTCTTTTGGAAAATCAGCCATTTTGTGCTTCTCCGTCTGTCTGATTTTTGTCATCATCGGAATAATATTTCTTGTTCGCTTTCACAGAGTCATAAATCGTCATTATTATCAGCAAAAACGCACCGACAGTGACACAGCAATCAGCAAAATTGAACACGGCAAAATCAACAAAAGTCGGCTCGATATAATCAACAACAAAACCTCTTGCGATTCTGTCGATAAGATTGCCGGCTCCGCCTGCGATAACCACAGCTACGCACCAGTAAAAAACACCCGGCTTAATCTTTTTAGTCATAAGCAGGAAAATGAACATAGCTATCACCGCTGCCGTAAAAACAGTCAAAAAGGTCGTCTGTCCCTCCATAGAACTGAACGCCGCACCGGTATTCTCGACATAGCGGATACGGATAAGGCCGAAGAGTATATCCATGCTTCCGCCGGCCGCAAAATTATTGACAACAGCCCACTTAATGAGCTGATCGGCGGCAATAAGCACCGCTATGACTAAAAGAGTAATCGCCTGAATCATAAAAACCTCGAAAAATTATTTCTTAAAAAAACCTCTGAAACGGGAATGACCTCGACCGTCAGGATCCGAATTAACATCGTCATCCTCGTCTATGTCGTCAAAATCATCCGTATCCTCATCATCGGGAAGCGGTATTTCTTCAATATCATCCGTGCTGATGTGGCTTTCAATCTCGTTAAAATCGATAACAAATCCGCTTATTCGGCTGTCAATGCTATCGTCACTTTCCGTCTCGCTGTCAGTTTCAACAGCGGAGAGCGGGTCATATGTACCCTCGGCAACATCCTCAGTCTGCTCATCGGCAAGTTCATTTTCCTGTGACTGCATAAGGATGTCGTTTGCGACTATTTCATCGGGAGCTGCGGTTTCTTCACTGAATTCAACAAATGCATCGTCAGCTTCCACAGTCTGAGTTTCCTGCTCTGCATTCTCCTTTGACGCTAACTCAATTTCAACCTCGACAGTCATTTCAACCTCTGAATCGGTTGCGGGCACATCGGCAACGGGTGCACTTGATTCTTCGACCGTCGGAGCAAATGCATACTCATCCGCATTAAAAGCGGTATCATTCTTGACGTCCTCCTGCTTTTCGGGCAGTGAAGTTATAAGCTTGATATGCTCACGGTAAACCTCAAGAAGGGATGTTTTAAATGCCGTGACTTCGCTCTTGAGCTTGTCAAGTGCAACGCTGTTGAGACGAATATCGGTATTGATTCTGTCAAGTTCCGCCTGAGCGGTTCTCTTGGCGTTCTCTATTATCTCGTTAGCCTTTTCCTCTGCATCGCTTATCATTGCGGAGGCAGTACGTTCAGCTGAGGTTATACGCTCGGTGGCCGCACGATTGGATTCATCGGTGAGCTGAGAAGCCTTGACCGATGCCGCAGTTTCGAGTACATCCGCCCTGTTCTGTGCGGAAGAAACAAGCTCCTGTGCCTTTTTCTCGGCAGAATCGAGCTGATCCTGTGCGCTCTGCTGAGCCTCACGCTGTATCTTATCAGCCATGCGCTCTGCGGTAAGCAGGGCACGCCTGATGTTATCCTCATCCTTCTTATATTGCGAAACACGCTCCGCAAGAAGGCTTATCTTTTTGACGAGCTCGCCGTTCTCTCTGAACATCTGCTCATAAGATGCACAAACCTCTCTGAAGAAAAGATCGACATCATCCGCTTCATAAGTTCCTCTGCCCGCCGACATAAAACGATGCGACTTGAGCTGCTCGGGCTTAAGCATTATTTACACCTCTCAAAAAAAGAATGAATTACTTTTAATCAAAATATCCGTCTCCGAGGCTCTCGAGATCCTCAAGCAGATCTCCCGAAAGCGGTACGCTGTCGGGCGTGATTATATAGGCCTTACCCGCAATCTTCTTGATATCACCGGAATTTGCATATGCAACACCAGAGAGGAAGTCGATAATTCTTCTCGAATCATCTGCAGGGCAGGTCTCGAGATTAAGAATAACTATTCTCTTTTCGTTAAGAACATCCGCAGCACTCTGAACATCAAGGTATCTGTCAAGCTTCTTGAGTACGACAGGTGTACGGCTCGACGACTGTAAACCGACAAGATTGCCCGCAGGAACGCTTGATGAACGAGACGATACATCCGTAAACGACTTGACCTGCTCAGGTTCGGGGCTTATATAGCCGTTGTCGTCGGAATCATCGTATACATTCTCGATATCCTCATCGATTGCATCCTCGTCGGAAATGTCGATAAATCCTTTTACTTTGTCAAAAAATCCCATGATATTTTCCTCCCGTTATAATAAATATCAATAATGTCTTTCACCGAAGATTGCAGAACCCACTCTGACAAGAGTCGAACCCTCCGCAACGGCTTCTTTAAAATCGCCGGACATTCCCATAGACAGAATATCCATATCTATATTATCCATTTTTTTGGCGTCAATGTCAATAAACAGTTTGTGCATATCGGCAAAAACGCATTGATTTTTTTCAGAATTTTTAAAATTCGGTGCAACAGTCATCATTCCACGCACTTTTACACCCGGAAGAGACGAGATTTTGAAAAGCTGCTCTTCGGTCTCATCTGCCGAATATCCGAACTTCTTCTCATCTTCTCCGATATTGACCTCAAGCAGAATCTCGGTGACTATCCCCTGTTCAAGCGACCGCCTGCTTATCTGCTGTGCGGTTTCAAAAGAATCGACGCTCTGTATCATATCGACATTTCCAACTATCTTTTTTATCTTGTTGCTCTGAAGATGACCGATGAGATGAAGCTTGCAGTGTTCAAGATCGAGAGAGTCACGCTTCAGGAGAACTTCCTGAACCTTGTTTTCACCTATGAGATCTACGCCGCACGAAATGGCATGATTGATAAGCTCGACAGGCACAGTCTTTGTGACCGCCATAAGTTTTACTTCGTCCGGATTTCTGCCGTTTTTTATTGCGGTCTGAGCTATCTCCTCACGCACTCTTTTCAGATTGTCCTCGAGCAGCAACAATCTTGAGGGATCAATTAACGAGCTTGCCATATTCAAGATCCTTTCCTTTGATAATAACCTCATCGTAAATTTTGAGATAAAAGATGTCAACCTTTTTGGGGTCGCCTTTATCATCCCTGGAATTCGGGTCAACCATCGTTATACCATCTGCCACAACATCTTCGGTTATGAGCTTTGAAACAACATAGTCGTCACCCGTGTAAACTACATCAAGGCATCTGAACTTGACGATATTACCTGTTCTGACATACACGCCCTGGACACCGTCTACAACTCTGACTGCGGATTTATTGACTCTTATTCCCTCAGTCTCGCTGATGATTATCTCAACATCCTCGATTCTCAATCTTGCTATATCAGCATCCATTATTCTCGACGAAAGTATCAATACGGTCTCATCGGAATTTATCAGGCCACGGTAATATACCTGTGCCTCAATTTCGCCACGGGAGGCATTGTCGCACTTGACAGTAACCATATCGCCGTTGTCGAGTTTTGTAGCTGTACTCTTATCGATAATGCCGACAAAATACCATGTGTAACCGCAAACTAACTTGCCTTTCACATTCTCGGACACAGGCGACGGACTTGCAGACAGCGCTTTCTTGATAGAATCCGTCGTAATGCTTTTTATATTCGAAAAATCCAAAATGTTTTCGTATCCGTCAGCAGACGAGACATAATATCCGGTGTCGTCTGCTTTGAGATAGTCAACAGCTCCGAGCTGAGCGGTGAGCGAAGTTATGCTCGACTTTAACGATGATATTTTCTCGGAAAAATCGATATTTCCGTTTATGAGTATCTGCTTCGCAGTCTGCTTATCGACAAAATCGGAGGAAATATCGTCAAGCTCCGAGATGTTTCCGCTGCGAATTTCATCGAGCATATCATAAAAATATGAATCGGACTGTGCATTGAGCTTGGACATATCAAGTTCGTTGAGATTCTGCTGACTGTTCAGATTCTCATATCTTTGGAGCTCTTCTTTCAGATTTTCAAGCTCCACATAAGTTGACGCAGACTCCGAGCGGCTGAACTGTGCGGCTATAGCCTGTCCTCCGGCTACCCTTTCACCGTCCTGCAAAAGCGGAACAAATGTCGATGTGGCAGAGCCGTTTATCAATTTCTCATCTCGCACTGCGAACATCTTGACGGTAACACTGTTTTTATATGTTGTGGCAGTGGCAGGCTGAGTTCGAATATCGGAAGCACGGAACATATTTATCTCGTAACACACGACTGCTATCGCAATCGCAACGGCAACGACAATAAGCAGTCTCTTTACATTGAGCTTATTAACCTTTATCTTCACCGTGCATCCCCCTTTGTATTATCTCAACTGCACTTTCAATCAGCTCATCATACGGCTGTTCATCGATATAAAGCCAATTTATCCTCTCATCACGCCTGAACCAAGTGAGCTGGCGTTTGGCATAGCGGCGAGTGGCACGCTTGAGATTATCCGCAGCTTCGTCAAGAGAGATTTCTCCGTCAATATACGGCTTTAGCTCTTTGTATCCTATCGCCTGACTTGCGGTCTTACCCAACTCACCCGAAAGAAAGCGTTTTGCCTCATCTACAAGTCCGTTTTCTATCATTATATCAACACGGCGGTCGATTCTGTCATAAAGAAATTGACGGTCTTTTGAATCTAGACATATCGCCGTGCAATCAAATTTGCTTTGTTTTTGGCGTGAACGCCTTTGTTGTTCACTCATTGTTACCCCGGTTTTGTAATACACTTCAAGGGCACGGATTATTCTGCCTTTATTGTTGATATGCAACACCTGTGCGGATTCGGGATCTATCTTTGAAAGCTCGCTATGCAGCACTTCGATACCCTCGCTTTCGCACCGTTTTTCAAGTTCGGCACGCACGGTAGTATCATCACTTTCGTCTGCAAAGGCTATACCGTCAACAAGCGACGAATAATAAAGACCTGTTCCTCCGACAATTAAAGGCAACTTGCCCCTGCCCGATATATCCGCAATACACTTTTCGGCATCGGCACAATAAGCGGCAACACTATACTTTTCACACGGGAGCAGAAAATCAAGCATATGGTGAACAATACCGCCCATTTCTTCCTCGGTCGGCTTTGCCGTGGCAATGTCCATATATTTATATATCTGCATGGAATCGCACGAGACTGCCTCGCCGTCCAGTCTTTTGCATATATCCACCGCAAGCTTTGTTTTGCCCGAAGCGGTCGGGCCGACTACTGCGGCTATTTTGATTTTTTTATGCTCGTCCAAAGTTCTTCTCCAATTCACGCCTTGTTATTTCTATCATAACCGGTCTGCCATGCGGACAATATCTTATCTCGGGACTGTTGAACAGGCGTTTTATAAACACTTCACGCTCATATTCGGTGGTATACATTCCGCCCTTGATTGCCGCCTTGCACGCCATAAGGCTGAACAGCCACTCTTTTTTCTCGGAAATCAGCTTCTGCCTGTTCTCCACAAGATAACCTGCAAGCTCGGTGAGCACATCGGCAACCTCATCGGCAGATACCTCCATGGGACATTCACGCACTATTACGACCGAATAACCGAAGTCTTCAACGGCAAAACCTGCCTGCATGAGCATATCGAGATTATCGAGCACCGCACTGTGCTCATCCTTGCTCAAGGTTACGGTTATGGGAGAGAGAAGTATCTGAGTTCCACGCTTACTGTCGTTTTTAACAAGCTCGTTAAAGAGCATACGCTCATGTGCGGCGTGTTTATCAACGAGGAAAAGGCTCTCCCCCTGCTGGACTATTATGTATGTTTTAAAAACCTCTCCGACAACCGTGACGGGCGGTTCTTCTTTTTCTTGCTTTTCCTGAACAGGCTCAACCGACTCGGAAACCTTCTCGAATTTCTGCTCGGGGTCAGCTTGCGGCTGTGCAGCAGGCTCGACCGCCGTAAAATCGGTCTGCGGTTCGGGTTTCGCTTCAACCTGAATCTCTTCAACGGGCAGAGCTGCCGCATCTTCTTTTCTGGCCACCTGAGAGTCTAAGAAATGCTGAATCGTGGACGGCTCTTCCGCTAAAGGCACATTCTTTTCGGGACTTGCAACAGAGAAAAATGTATTTTCGTTTTTCTCCGCACTCGGCTTTCGCTCAAAGGTTTGAGGCTTTGAGCGATAATCGGCCGCAGACATTTGAGACCAGAAATCGGGATTCTTTTCGGGCAGCTTCATCTGCTCCGTTTTAGGGATAGGTGCCTGAAAAAGCTCTGCCTGAGGCGTGCGTGATATTGTTACTTTCGGTGCTTCGTCTCTATGTTCAAGAGCATTTTTCGCCGCATAGTAAACCGCACTGAAAACAGTTCGCTCGTTTGCAAAACGAACTTCTATCTTTGCCGGATGCACATTGACATCGACAAGCTCGGGTGAGGTTGTTATATTGAGCACGCAGTACGGGAACTTACCGACCATCACGGAGTTTTTATAAGCCTCGGACAATGCCGCCGATGCCGTAGCGGATTTTACAAGTCTGCCGTTGACAAAGAAAAACTGCATATTGCGGTTAGGCCTTGCACGGGTGGGCTTTGAGACCAGACCGGATATTTTGACGGATTCAAAGTTGTATTCGGTCTCAATGAGTCCGTCCGAAAAGTCCTTGCCGAAAATTTCAAACGATGCAGTCTTGAGATCTCCGCTGCCCGAAGTGAACAATACGCTTTTGCCCTCTCTGATAAAACGAATAGACACATTGGGATTTGAAAGGGCAATTTTATCGACAATACCGGCAACAGCATTCGCCTCCGAGACATCCTTTTTAAGGAACTTCATTCTCGCCGGAGTATTAAAGAACAGGTCTCTGACAACTATCGTTGTGCCCAGAGGGCAGCCTGCATCATCAAGCAGTGTCTCCTCGCCTGCACTCATACAGTAGCGTATGCCATTTTCCTCATCGGGTGTACGTGTGAGCACTTCGATATTCGACACCGCAGCTATAGAGGCAAGTGCTTCACCTCTAAAGCCGAGGGTGCCTATCGAATAAAGATCCGACTTTGTGCTGATTTTGCTTGTTGCATGGCTGATAAATGCCGTGCGTATATCCTCATGGGCGATTCCGCAACCATTATCGGTAACACGGATATAGGTTATGCCGCCATTTTTTATCTCAACCGTCACCGAAGTGGAGCCTGCATCAATAGCATTCTCCATAAGCTCTTTTATGACAGACGCAGGTCTTTCGACCACTTCACCTGCCGCGATAAGCTCGGCTATTTCCTTTGGCAGGATATTTATCTTCGGCATAGCTACCTCCAAAAATTTATATCTCTTTTGCGTTCTTCGTCAGCTCATACAGTACGCTCATAGCTTCAATGGGTGTAAGCGTGTTAACATCGAGCTTTTTAAGTTTGTCTATTATCTCATTCGAACCGTTTTGAGTAAAGGACATCTGCATCGACTCGGGTTCTTCTGTTCTGCTCGGCTCACGCTCGCGCACGAGCACAAGACCACTCTCTTCAAGCTCCTTCAAAACCTTTTTCGCCCTCTCGACGACGGGCTTGGGCACGCCTGCGAGTTTCGCTACTTCTATACCATAGCTGCCGTCCGCACCGCCTCTGATTATCCTGCGAAGGAAGGTTATATCGTCCCCCCTCTTTTTAACGGCAATATTGTAGTTTTTAACACCCTCAAGCTGTCCTTCAAGTTCGGTCAGCTCATGATAGTGCGTTGCAAACAGAGTCTTTGCACCGATACGCTTTTTATCTGCGGCGTACTCGAGCACTGCTCTTGCTATACTCATACCGTCAAAGGTTGAGGTACCTCTGCCTATTTCATCGAAGATAATGAGGCTTCTCGATGTAGCGTTATTGAGGATGGATGCCACCTCACTCATTTCAACCATAAATGTTGACTGACCTGCAGAGAGGTCATCCGATGCGCCGATACGGGTAAACACACTGTCAACAATTCCAAGCTCGGCACTCGCCGCAGGGACAAAACTGCCTGCCTGTGCCATAACGCATATGAGTGCGACCTGACGCATATATGTCGATTTACCTGCCATATTCGGGCCGGTTATTATTGCACAGCGGTCATCCGAGCAGTTGAGTATCGTATCGTTTGGAACAAAAGGTTCTCCGCCGAGCATCTTTTCGACCACAGGATGTCTGCCCTCGTTTATTTTGATTATCGGCTCTGCCGACATCTGCGGACATACATAGTTGTTTTCGAGCGCTACCTGTGCAAACGAGCACAAAACATCCAACTGTGCCACAGCCGCCGCAGTTCGCTGAACTCTCGGCATCTCTTTGGCTGTGCGTTTTCTTATGTCATCGAATATCTCGTATTCGAGCTTAACTATTCTGTCCTGTGCTCCGAGCACTTTGGCTTCAAGGTCTTTGAGCTCCTGGGTAATATAACGCTCGCAATTTGCCAAAGTCTGTTTTCTTATGTATTCATCGGGCACAAGCTCTTTATAGGAATTGGGAACTTCGATATAATAGCCGAAAACTCTGTTATAGCCTATTTTCAGCTTGGCAATACCCGTTTTCTCCTGCTCCTGCTGCTGAATTGCGGCGATATAGTCCTT
>CAZFZW010000004.1:0-29002 GCA_964523465.1 uncultured Clostridium sp.
GAAGATTCTCGGGATTCTGATTACCGATATTGTAAACCGCATAAGGCGGCACGGGAAGTCCGTCGTCGCCCGTTGTGCGTATAGGCGCACCGCACATCACTCTGACAACACCCTCGACTATATCATCGACATAAGTAAAGTCTCTCTTACAGTTGCCGTAGTTGAATATCTCAATAGTCTCGCCTCGAAGCAGTTTTTGAGTGAAACCGAAATATGCCATATCCGGTCTGCCAGCAGGGCCGTAGACAGTGAAGAATCGCAGTCCTGTCGAGGGAATGTTATAGAGCTTTGAGTAGGCGTGTGCCATAAGCTCATTCGACTTCTTCGTTGCGGCATAAAGGCTGACGGGATTATCCACCTTGTCATCTGTGCTGTAGGGCACTTTTTTGTTACTGCCGTAAACAGATGAGCTTGAGGCATAGACAAGGTGCAAAACAGGTGTGTTACCCTCGTCATAAGAATGTCTGCAAGATTCGAGAATATTATAAAATCCGACAAGATTTGACTCGATATAAGCATCGGGATTGGTTATCGAGTAACGCACGCCTGCCTGTGCGCCGAGATTTACGACTATCTCGGGCTGATACTGTGCAAACACGGAGTTTATCTTTTCCTTATCGGCAAGGTCGCCCTTGACAAAGACAAAGTTCTCGAATTGTTCAAGCTCCTCAAGTCTCGACTCCTTGAGCTTCGGGTCATAATAGTTATTCATATTATCAAGGCCTATTACCTTGACGGTCGGCTCTTCGGTGAGAAGTCTTTTTGAAAGATTCGAGCCTATGAAACCTGCAGCACCTGTGACAAGCACCGTCTTTCCCGCAAGGTCGATTTTTGTTTTTGGCGTTCTTACGCTCTCTGACATAATTTCTTTACTCCTTACAAAAGGGAGCCTGCAACTGCGGCAAGCTCCCGAAAATTTTATCTTCTGTACTTTTCCGCTACTACTCCGAGCACCACTATGACCGCCTGCACGAGCACAGCACAAAGCGGAGAAACAAGTGAGAAGGCTCCGAGAGCTACGCTTATCACTGCACCGACCGCTATGACTGCCTGCAAAACAACGGAGACTATGTTCCAATGGGAGACAAAATTCGCAAGTCTGCCGCAGGCTGCGATACTCTCAAAATAAGAACGAGCCGAGCCGTCATGGAGAACCTTTGCCGGGGCTGAATCAACCACACTGTCTCTGTATGCACTGAAAATTCTCGCTCCCTGTGAAAGGGTTATTTTAATATCCTTTTGGGCGATACCGAATCGTGCCGCAATAAGTTCATCAGTCACATTCGGGTCATCCGTGCGAACAACAAGGCTAAAGCCGTTATCCGACATCTCGTTTATCGAATCTCTGAGCGATTCATCCTCAACATAGTTGAACACGAACATCGCCGCCACCTGTGAATCGATAGCTATGTACAGCACCTTGCGGCCGTTGTGTTTGACCTTATCCTCCTCGGATTTCAGAGGTACTTCAATGTTATGATGGGTCAGCAGATTACGGTTTCCGAGCAGTACACGCTGATTGTATATCGTTGCGGAAAGTCCGAGCCTGTCCTCATATATCATATCTCTGACGGGCGGAAGCAGCTCTGTTGAGCCGCCGATGATTCGGTTGAACACATCGGTGAGCGGCCCACCGGATTTCAAAACCATTGCAACCGCATAGAGAAGAACATCATCTATGCGGACTGTTTTGAAGTCCTTCATACCGTGCATTTCGCAAGCGGCACGGTCGAAAAGGTCTGCGCTGTCCACTGCGGCGGCAACAGCCTCGGAACACTCGAGTGCGGCATCGTATCCTGCCACCATACCGCCGTCATCGTTGAGGCTCTTGCCCTCTATGCAAAGTGCGACAGTCATTGCAAGGTCAGCGGCACACGGTGCAGTCAGGCAGAAAACACCTGTCAGCACGCCTATTGCCTGAAAGGCATCCCCGGTCATTATTCCTGCGATAACCGCTATCAGAACAGATGCAGCAGACGAGATTATCAGTCCGAGTTTCACGCAGCCATCGGCAGAGGAATTTGCCTCGGTACTCTTTATAAACTCGCTCGGAAAGTCAATTCTGCCCGAATAAAGTATATCGGGATTGCCCATTTTGAGTGCTCTGCCGACCTCAAAGGCATCCTTCTCATTTTCGATATTTCTTATTGCATAAAGTCCCGAACGGCGTTTTGCCGTACAGAACAGGAAGTTACGCATAACTCTTGTGGCGTTGCGATAGCCGCCGACGGTGCTCAAAAGCATGGCAAAGACCGCCGCCGAGCAGTAAAAACTGCTTGCCGCACCCTCGGGGGATTTGTTGAAGAACGATATTACCGCCTGAACAAGCGCAAGCAGTGCCGCAAAAGCAGCCGCACAGTTGCCTGTCACACGGCCGTTTATCAGTGCTTTAATTCCCGACGAAATGCTTGGAAAAGCGAGATAAGCGGACACCAACAGCAAAAAGATATTTGCCACGGCAAGACCTGCTCCGCCGTAACCGAAAGCAGGAGCGTCAAATGCCGCCCAGTCAATAATCTTCGGCACAAGCAAAAGCAGAAGTGCAATCACTTCAACAACACACAATCCCACAACAGAGGTCTTCAGCTGTGATGCACGACTCTTTAATGCCGAATAAACACGGCCACGCTGTTCGGGTGTCTCATACTCAAGCTCGCCCTCGAGTTTCTTTTCCCTTTTAGCTTTCGGCTGTTTCTCGGGCTCGCTGTCATCCTGCGTCTGAGACTCGTCCGTTTGAATCGGCTCTTCATCGTCAAAACTGCTCAGCAGAACAAACTTCTTTTTCTTCTCTTCACGCTTTCTGTCAAGCTCATCACGCAGAGCATCCTCGTCAACCTTTTCGGTCTCCGGTTCTTCACCGAAGCCGCTGAAAACAAGCTGTTCTTCCTCCGGCTCGGATGCAATGGGGTCGGTAAAAGGCCTGCTGCCCTGCGGCTGCTCGCCGCCGACAAATTCTTCGGCAGGGATAACCTGCGGCAGCGGCTCAAGACCCGAGGTTTCCGAAAGAGGGCCTCTTTTCAAAATAACGCCGGGTTTTTCTATCGGCTCGGAGCTTGCGTTCTTCGCCGCATCGATTGCGCTGATGAGCTTTGTTTTATATTCGTCGTCTTTTTTGTCTCCCTCGGGCGGTGTCACAGCGGAGGAAAGGGAGCTGAATATCACCGTGTCCGAATCAAAAAGACCGGGAATGCCCTGATTCTCTTCCTCCTCTTCCTGCGTTGCACCTTCTCCGAAATATCTGGATGCAGGTGTACCGAAAAGCTCCTCCACTGTCGGCTTGCTCTCCTCGGTCTCCTGCGAATCGTTAAAGGAGATTACATTGTCAGCATCTGAGTCCTGTGCTTCGTCCTCGGGTTCATTTACATCTTCGCTGTCAAAAATCGGCGACAGCACATTGTAATCGACCTCTTCGATCTCTTCCTGCTGTGCAGAATCGTCATCGGTCTGCTCAACAGGGATGGCAATTCCATCCGTCTGTTCCTCTTCGACAGCAGTGACCTCAGGCTCGGCCTGCGGTTCTTCGTCCTCATCGCTTTTCGTATCATCGAAAGCAGTCTCGCTTTCAACGCTCTGCGGTTCGGTCACTTTTTCTTCATATGGCGAATACTCCGACTCCGGCTCATCGCCGCTGTCAGAGTACCTGTCCTCATAATATTCTATTCCCGCAAGGAGATCCGCATCGTCATCCTGCACGGGCTGTATTCCGTTTTGTGTGCTCTCAAGCAGTTCGTCTATATCGCCCAGTGACCAGATACGCTCCGGCTCGCCACGGCTGTTCTCAAGCTCCGCTATCTCGCTGAGCACTCTGTCAAGTGAAAGTTTGCTTCTCTCGGAAGGCTTCTTTTCCACTTTCTTCACCCCATTTATATTAAACTGAAGTTGTATTCATTTTATCTGCTCTTTGCCGCTTCAAACATCAGTATTCCTGCGGCAACCGAGGCGTTAAGGGAGTTTATCTTACCTTTCATGGGCATAGAGGCGATGAAATCACATTTTTCACGCACAAGTCTGCCTATTCCCTTGCCCTCCGAACCTATCACAAGAGCGATGCTGCCTGTGTAATCAAGCTTTGTGTAGTCTGTGCCGTCCATATCCGCACCGAATATCCACACGCCCCTCGATTTAAGTTCGTCAATAGCGGCAGGGAGATTCGCCACTTTGACCACGGGCACATATTCGATTGCACCTGCCGAAGTTTTCGCAACGGTATAGTTGAGAGTGACAGAGTTTCTCTTGGGGATTATCACTCCGTGAACTCCTGCCGCCTCGGCACTTCTGAGTATTGCACCGAGATTGTGCGGGTCTTCAAGCGAATCGCACACGACAATAAACGGTTTTTCCCCTCTGCTGTCGGCAAGGGCGAATATATCGTCAAGCTCTGCATATTCATGCGCCGCCGCAAACGCCGCAACGCCCTGATGGGCCGCACCGTCGCACAGGCGGTCAAGTCTGCGTGAATCGGCAAACTTCAAAGGGATCTTGCGCTCACGGCAAATGTCTATTATTTTTCCTGCCTGTCCGCCACGCTGACCCTGTGCCACCGTCACACTGTCAATAGCTCTGCCGCTTTCGAGTGCCTGAATAACTGCATTGCGCCCGACTATAAGCCCCTCTTTATGTTCCATGGTATGTACCTCTTTGATATTTTCTTTATTATTGGTATTATATCATATACCTGCACAAAACAACAATACAAATGCTAAATTTTCTTTGGAAAATTTTCCCTGTGTCGGAGCACCGCCGAATTTATTATCACAACAGCGAGTACGAACGCCAAAATCCCCGTCAAAGCACCGAGTGAATCCACGCCGACATCAAATATTCTGCAAGCTCTGCCGGGGACAAAATACTGATGTATCTCATCGCTCACACTGTAGAGCACGGCAGCCAGAAGCGAGGGCATCGGCATAAACCGCCGCCATGTCAAAAACATTGCACAAGAGAGCAAAAACGCAAGAGCCGTATACTCGAGAAAATGCGCTCCCTTGCGAATAATAAAGCTTCCGGGCCGTGAGCCGAGTAACTTTGCCAAAATTCCTCTCAAATCGTCGCTCATCATTTGAGAATCCGTACCGTCCCTGCTTGAGAGCCAGAATATACAAACGGCGCACGCTACGCTCAACAACCAGAACAAGACGGCGAGCACGCAGCGCACCGTCCTGTTTTTCGGACACATATATTGAAGTCTTTTAATTTTATTCATCTTGAAGTTTCCTCTTAGTCCGCCAATGCGAACACGAAATCCACTGCGGAAGTCTCGGAATCGACTGATATTTCCGTGACGCCCTCGCCCAGAGCGAAATAACTCGGTGTGACAAACAACGGCAGTGCAACCGCATCGGAGAGCAGTTTTCCCTCGGCCTTTCTGCACGCTTTGACAAGTGCATCACCCTCGAGTGTTTTGAGGCTCTTTGCAAGAGAGTCAAACGAGCTGTTTTTGTATGCAAAGATATTCCTGCTGCCGCTTGAAGTCAGTGAGTTGAGATAATCCGATGCGCTTGTGACACCTGCGGTGAGCGAAGTAAACGCTATCTGATAATCGCCCGTCTCCACACGCTCATTCAGTTCATCCGATGAGAGCACCGTTACCGAAAAGCTCGCTCCGAGGCCGGTTATCTTTTGCCAGCCCTGTATCATTCGGCGCATAGCGTTTTCGTGCTCGGGCAGGCAAAGCACTTCAAGCTTAACTGTGCTGCCGAGCTTTTGTGATGCCTTTTCCCAATAAGCGGCGGACTTTTGCTCATCGTAGCCGAGTATGCTGACAGGCTCGCTGTTAAGGTCAAATCCCTCTCCCACAAAACACGATGGCGGAATGAGCGAATATGTCTTTTGCATATCGTCACTTTCAAGGCTCAGTGAATCGTAGTTTACCGCCGTGCATAACGCACGCCTGAGCGAAACATTCGAGAGCGAAGAGGACGAGCAGTTAAAGCAAAGCGTCCAAACGGTGTCGTAATTTTTCGTAACAGTGAAGTCATCCGAGTTCGGCTCGAGTGTTCCGAGCTGTGCGGCGCAGTATGTACCGTCACGCAACAAATCGAGACGACTCGAATAATCATTGTCCACAACGAGTGTTACGCTCGCAGGCTTCGCCGCAGACAGACCGGTATACTCGTCATTATTTTTGAGTGTCAGGCTCGACTCCTCAAGCCAATAAGAAAGATAGAACGGGCCGTTGCACATCAGTGTGGAATAGGAAAGTCCGTATCTGCCCTTGGTGGCGTTGAAAAACTCTTCGTTACAGGGCATACAGATGCTCTTTGTCAAAAGCGAAAGAAAGCTGTGCTCATCCACAGTATTTTCAAGTGCTATCTCAAGGGTATAATCGTCAACCGCTCTGACACCGAGCTGAGACGAGGATTTTTTTCCGTTTATTATCGCTGCGGCATTTTTTATGGGCGTAAGGCTCAGTGCCTCGGGTGCACCTGTCTCGGGCGAGACTGCACGGCGCAGGGCAAAGACAAAATCATTTGCCGTGACACGGTTGTCAAAAGTCTCCTCAAAGCCCTCACCGAGAATCGACGAGAACGCCTTTTTCATAATTACCCACGTTGAATTTTTACGCAGTTTGAATGTATAAGTGAGCGTCGAAGCGTCATAACTCCAGCTCTCGGCAACACCCGGGACGATGTTGCCGTCCGAAGAATGTCGTACAAGTCCCTCAAAGCAGTTAAGTACAACGGTCTTTGCTTGTGCTCCCTCGGCTATCTGAGGGTCAAGGCACTCGGGCTCGACATCAATGGGGTACTGGAGCGTTGCCCCCGAACCGTCCGAACCGCAGGCGGCGAAAGTCAACACACAGGCGAGTATGAGAAATATTCCGATTATTCGTTTTAACTGTTTCATCCTTTTCCTCCGGACAACAGATGCTTTTAGGAGTTTTGATACAATATATAGTAGCACAAAACAGGTGCTTTTCGCAACTGCCAAAAACAAAGTTATGTATATTATTTTTATCTCACAGTCTATATTTCAATGTAACAAATAAAATTATTTTAATTATATTGCAATCCTTTGTACAATCTGTTACAATAATTTATTATATCGTCCGTGTTTTCGGATAAATCGGAGATGAACCATGCAAACCCTCACATACATCACCGCCGCAGTTGCGGTAATCAGCCTTGTTTTGCTCGTGCTGGTGCTGACTAAACTCAACCGCCCGACAGGCAATGACGAACAGCTAAGACAGCTTGAAAACAGGATAAGCTCCCTTGAAGGTCAGCTTCGTGATGAGTTTGAACGCAGCCGCCGTGAGAGTGCCGGCACCCAAAAGGATATGCGTGCCGAAATGACGGAATCGCTCGACAAGATGAACGAACGACTCGGACTGATGACCCAGGCGAACTTCAAGCATCAGCAGGAACTTACCGATATGTTCTCGAAATCACTCGAGACTATCCGCCGCAATAACATAGAACAAAACGACAGGCAGTCGAAAATTATTGCGGAATCCATTGAAAAAATGCAGCAGAGCAACGAAAAGAAGCTCGATGAAATGCGTGCGACGGTTGACGAGAAACTCTCCTCAACTCTCACAACACGACTTGACAGCTCGTTCAAAACCGTATCCGAGCAGCTCGAGAATGTTTACAAATCACTCGGCGAGATGAAAGAGCTTTCGACAGGTGTTACCGCAAATGTCACAAATCTCAACCGTGTACTCACCAACGTCAAAGCAAGAGGAACATGGGCGGAAGTTCAGCTCGAGGGAATACTCGACCAGACTATTCCGAATATGTATGTCAAAAACTTTGTCTCGAAACAGGGAAGTGCCGAGCGTGTTGAATTTGCAATACGCATACCGTCGGGGGATGGCGGAGAGGATGCATTCCTGCCCCTCGACTCCAAATTCCCGATGGAGGACTATGTGCGTCTCTGCTCTGCCGCAGACAGTGCCGATGCCGCCGAAGTCGCCCGTGCGAGAAAGGCACTTGAGGACAGAGTACTCAGCGAGGCCAAAGCCGTTGCAAAGTACATAAATGTACCCGTAACCACTCCGTTTGCGATAATGTATCTCGCAACAGAGGGTCTGTATGCGGAAATCGCCTCCTCACATTCCGGCATATCCGAACGCATCCAGCGTGAATACAACATAATGATAGCAGGCCCCACCACCATAACCGCACTGCTCACATCCCTCTCCATGGGATTTAAGGCAGTGGCTATCAACGAAAAGGCCAACGAAGTCCGCCGTCTGCTCTCCGTAGCAAAGGCACAGTACGAAAAATTCGGTGATGTCCTCGACAAGGCAAAGAAAAAGATTGACGAGGCGGGCCGCACACTCGTCGCCGCACAGGACAGAAACCGTATAATGGCAGGCAAACTCAAGGGCATAGACTCCATGGATGCCGCCGAAGCGGATGCTTATCTAGGTATAACCGACTCAAGCTCCGCCGAATAATCACTTTGTTATTTCGCTTTATCTATTTATAAAAATCACACGAAGGAGGAAACGAAATGAAAATCAAAGGAAGATTTGCGAAGCGAGTTCTTGCGGTTCTTGTCTGCATGACACTCATCCTCGCCGCTCTCCCGACCGGAGTTTTCAGTGCTTTCGCCGTCGAAAAAGGCGAGCTTAAAATCACTACCATCTCCGACATCCATTACTTCGCCAATTCCGAAAAAGGAAGAAGCGATGCCACCGAAAACGGCTTCAGCGAAGCCTATAACGAGTGGAACGACGCAGGCTCACGCCAGCACAACGAGGTAGCCTCGCTCCTTGCCGCCGCCTTGAAAAAGGCCGCTAAGGAGAACAGTGACTACGTGTTCCTGCCCGGCGACCTCACCCTGAACGGCGAAAAGGCCGGTCATGAGGAGCTTGCCGCCACCCTCAAGGCATTTGAGGAAGAGACAGGCATCCCCGTAATCGTCACAAACGGTAACCACGATATCAACAACTACAGAGGTGTTACCTTCAAAAACGGCGTCAAGGAAGCTGCCGAGATAACCACTCCCGACGACTTCCGTGAGATCTACGCCGACTTTGGCCGTGACCTCGTAACCGATGAGGAGGAGGACATCTTCACCCCTACAACAGGCGAAGCAGGCCAGCTCTCCTACGCCGTAAGCCTCAAGGGCGGCTACAGACTTATCGTCATGGATACCAACAAGTATTCAGCCGATGTCACTGAGGACGGCGACGATGTCCAGGAGACCGCAGGCGGTATCACCGACGAGCTTATGCAGTGGGTGCTCATGCAGTGCGAAAAGGCCGAGAAGAATGGTGAAACCATAATCGGTATGGGTCACCACAACTTTGTCCCCCACATGACCATTGAGCCGGAAATTTTCGACGCTTTCGTGCTTGACGATTGGATGGAGCGTACAGAGACTCTTGCAGACGCAGGTATGCACTATGTTTTCACGGGTCACCTTCACACTCCCGACATCGCTTCCCATGTAAACGACAACGGCGAGACTCTCTATGACATAGAGACCACTTCTCTCTCCGGTTTCCCGAACAAGTTCAGAACCGTAACCTTTGACAACACCGACGGTGACAAGATCACCTGCGATGTTAAGTCTCACGAGGTTGACGAGGATGAGCCGATAGTCGTAAACTATCCCAGCGGCAAAATCGTAACATACGCTCAACCCTATAAGAACAGCTTCTCGTTCTTCAAGAGCTACGGCCCCGGCGATATTCACAATTTCATCATGACCATGGTCGAAAACGGCCTCGCCGGTATTTTCGAGGACATCCAGGAGGTTGGCGGACTTTACAACTACCTTGTAGCCTCCGGCATAGATCTTGAGCAGATAATCATTGACGCTCTGGGTACCAACGGACTTGAAATAGGCAGCGTTGAGATCCTCACCGTCAGCACCAACATTATGAGCTTCATCAAAGACCTCTGCGCTCAGGTTGACGAAGCTTACATCAACGATCCCGACCATCTCATGGAGATAATCGACAACGCTGTTACAACACTCTTCAATTTCCAGGTCTCCGACTACCAGTGCACCAAGTTCTATGAGATAATGGGCATGGAGAGCAAGAACGAAAAGGGCACTCTCGAAGATGCCGCTTACACCGTTCTCTACACTCTCTACGATGCAGACGAAGATATCAGCGATGATTTGTTCATGCAGGATGCTCTCGATTATCTCGAGAACAGAGACGGCATGAAAGACCTGTTCAATTTACTTCTCGATGTTCTTCTCGACGATATTATCGAGGACGAACTCCTTTCAACCCTCAAGTTCAACCCCGGCAAACTCTTCCCCGAGGGAAGCGTTACCAGCCCCATCGGCGTTATTCTTGACATCTTCATGAACATCGTCTATGCAGGCGACCCGAGCTATGAGAATGTTATCTACAGCGTGCTCAACCTCCTTCCCGAGGAATACAGCAGCATTCGCAATATTCTCGATACTCTCGTTATTGACGAGTATATGACTCAGAGCCAGTATGACAGCCTCGGCTATACCGCAGGCAGAATGATCCGCAGCCTTGTCGAGGACACCAACCCTGCCGAGAAGTCCGACCTCAACGCAACTCTCATCTATGACGGCCCCGTTGAGCCCGAGGTTACACAGGACAACATGCGCCTGCCCTCGAACATCGGCACAACCTTTACAGGCGACGCTTCGACAGAGAGAAGCATTAACTGGTACACAAAGTACAGCCTCACTTCTTCCGATATTCAGATAACCGAGTATTCGGAAAATCCGAAGTTCTCCGACAAGCTGCCCAAGGGAGTTAAGGTTTCCACCACCTCGGAGCTTGTCACAAGAGAATATCCCGGCGTTGACCTCGGCATTATAGGTATGCTTTTCGTCGATATGAATGTCAACCGCCATACCGCAACCATCACAGGCCTCAAGCCCGGCACAAAATACTGCTACAGAGTCGGCAGTGCAAAGTACGGCTGGTGGAGCGAAACAGGCGTTATCGAAACGGCTGACAATTCCGATTCCTTCACTTTCTTCCATGTCAGCGACGAGCAGTCGCAGAACCCCATCCAGTATGGAACATGGGGCAAGATAGTTGACACTGCATTCAAACTTTTCCCCGAGGGTAAGTTCTTTGCAAGTGCCGGTGATCAGGTTGATTACACCAGAAACTTCAAACAGTGGCAGTGGTTCTTTAACGCATCGTCGAATATCATGAACACCGCCATTATGCCCGCATCCGGCAACCACGAGGATGACCGCTATATGCTCGACCAGAACTTCCTCCTGCCCGACACGGCAGATCAGGACAGAGAGAGCGGCGTGTTCTATTCCTACGATTACAACAACGCTCATTTCATTGTCCTCAACACCAACAATCTCAGCGATGACGATGCACTCAGCGACGATCAGCTCGCATGGCTCAAGGCAGATGCCAAGGCAAGTGACGCTCAGTGGAAGATAGTTGTTCTCCACAAGGCTCTCTACTCCAACGGCTCTCACTATGATGACTCCGATGTTAAGGCAATGCGTGAGCAGCTCTGCGGACTTCTGCCCGACCTCGGCATTGACATTGTTCTCCAGGGTCACGACCATGTATATCTCCGTACCGATGTCATGGACAACAACGAGATAGTTAAAGCAGAGGAGCAGAATATTACATTCGGCGGCAGAGAGTACACTGTCAAGCTCAACCCCGAGGGCACGGTCTATGTCATCAGCGCCTGTGCAGGTGTCAAGGACTATCAGACCAAGGATGTCGAGGACACCGACAAGCTCTTCCCGAGAGCAGAGGCTCTCTACGATGCCGATAACGCAGTGTTTGCGGCTATCACCATTGACGGCAGCTCGCTGTACTTCGACGCTTATATGCTCGACGATGAGTCCGAGGACGGCGCAAAGAGAATCGACTCTTTCGCTCTCTCCAAGGCAGAGAAGCCCGCAGAGGATGAAGATCCCGACAACAGCAACACTCCCTCTGTACCGTCCGATCCCACCGATCCGACAGATCCCGTAAATCCGAGCAAGCCTATCGATCCTTCCGATCCCGCAAGCCCGGTAGTTCCCGTAAAGCCCGACACAAATAAGCCCGAGTCCGACACTCAGGTTCCGAACACCGGTGCCATTGCCGCTCCCGCTGCTCTCATCACTCTTTCCGGCGCTGCATTTGTTCTTTGCTGCACTGCCAAAAAGAAAAAAGAGCGTGTATAAATTGAGGCTTAACCGTTAAACCGAGTTCCCCCAACCGCAAGGTTGGGGGAATTTTTTGCTGTCTGACCGACAACAGACATACGCAATAGCCGCCATAGTTCGGCACTTCATTTTCAACAAAATTTATTGTCGGTTTTTTGTACCTTAGTACAGTTTTTTGCCCCTTATCTCTTGACTATTTATGTTATTAAAAGTATAATTAAAGCGCTAATGCCAATAAACATTTAAGTTGGAGGTAAACAAAATGAAGGTATTTATGATTGGCGGTACCGGACTTCTCGGCAGCGCCGCAGCTCGTATTTTCATTGACAGAGGTCACTCGGTCAAGTCTGTTGCTCTTCCTCCTCTTCCCGTGGGTGCTCCCATCCCCGAGGAGATGGAAATCGTTATGTGCAACATCTACGAAAAGACCGACGATGAAATCAGAGAGCTTATGGCAGGCTGCGACTGCTTCGTTTTCGCCGCAGGTGTTGACGAGAGAGTTGAGTTCCCCGCTCCTGTCTATGATGCTTACTACAAGTACAACATAGCTCCCCTCAAGAGACTCCTTCCCATCTGCAAGGAGCTCGGATATAAGAACGCAGTTATCCTCGGTTCGTACTTCTCATATCTCGCCAAAGAGCGTCCCGATATGAAACTGTGCGACCAGCATCCCTATATCAAGAGCCGTATCGACCAGGAAGAGGTCGCCTTCTCCTATGCCGATGACAACTTCGATGTTGCTGTTCTTGAGTTGCCCTATATCTTCGGCACTCAGCCCGGCAGAAAGCCCGTTTGGGTCATCCTCATCGAGCAGCTCAAGAGAATGGACAAGCTTCCCTGCACCCTTTATCCCAAGGGAGGCACCGCAATGCTTACCGTTCGTCAGGTCGGTGAAGTTATTGTCGGCGCAGCAGAGCGCAGCAAGGGTGCCAAGGCATGGCCTATTAGCTGCTACAACATGAAGTGGGCTCCGTTCCTCAAGATAGTCTACGCTGCAAGAGGTATGGGCGACAACAGAAAGATCATCGGTATTCCGCCGTGGATGATGAAGATGGGCATGAACGGCATCATCAAGGATTACGCCGAGAGAGGCATCCAGAGCGGTATCGAGCCCAAGGGTCTTGCAGAGATTATGGATGTTGACCTCTTTATGCCCACCGAGATCGCTTTCAACGAGCTCGGCGCTACCGAGGACGACATCAAGGCTGCTATCACAGACTCCATCCATGTCAGCGTCGCTTCCTACGAGGGCAAGGTTGAGCTTCTCGAAATGAAGGGCGAATAATCACAGATGTAAATTTTCGGCGGAACTATTTTCGTTCCGCCGAAAATAGTGCTTTTTATAAGCTTTTGATTTTGCCGAATAAGATTGAGTTTTTCGGCTTCGGCGGCTGCTTTCGGGCGGTTTTTTCGTCAGGACTTACAAATTCGCAACACCGTTTTTGTGCGTGCTGACGGAAAAACAACCATTCCGAGCCGCCTGCATAATTTAAAATAAAGGAACAGGTGATTTCTTTTGGCAAAGAGAGACGACATCAGAAATATCGCTATCATAGCGCACGTTGACCACGGCAAGACCACACTTGTTGACGAAATGCTCAAGCAGAGCGGAATTTTCAGAGACAACGAGCAGGTTCAGAACAGAGTTATGGACTCCAACGACCTCGAGCGTGAGCGTGGCATTACGATACTTTCAAAGAACACCGCTGTACACTACAACGGCGTGAAAATAAATATCGTTGACACTCCCGGCCACGCCGATTTCGGCGGCGAGGTCGAGCGTATACTCATGATGGTTGACGGCGTTTTGTTGCTCGTCGATGCGTTCGAGGGCTGTATGCCTCAGACACGCTTCGTGCTCAAGAAGGCACTCGCACTCAAGAAAAAGGTGCTTGTTGTCATCAACAAGATAGACAGACCCAACGCACGCCCCGATGAGGTCGTAGATGAGGTTATCGACCTGTTTATAGACCTCGGTGCAGACGAGGACCAGCTCGACTTCCCTATTGTCTACGCTTCGGCAAGAGACGGCTATGCGTCGCTTGATCCCACTGTCCGTCAGGGCGATATGCGCCCGCTTCTCGACTCCATTCTCGAGAATATCGAGGCTCCCAACGGTGATGTTGACGAGCCGCTTCAGATACTCTTCACCTCTCTTGATTACGATGACTACATCGGCAGAATCGGCGTTGGCAGAGTTGAGAGAGGCAGTGTCAAGAAAAACGCTCCGATAGTCCTCTGCAAGACCGACGGCACTCAGCAGAATGTCAAGGTCTCCCGTCTGTATCAGTTTGAAGGACTTGCGAGAGTTGAGGTCGAATCCGCCAAGGCAGGCGACATTGTTTGCATCTCGGGTATAAGCGACATAAACATCGGCGAGACCGCCTGTGCACCCGACTGCGTCGAGCCCATGCCGTTCATCAAGATAGACGAGCCGACCCTTTCAATGAACTTCATAGTCAACGACAGCCCCTTCGCAGGCCGTGAGGGCAAGTTCGTGACATCGAGAAATATCAGAGACAGACTTTTCAAAGAAGTTGAAACCAATGTCAGCATGAGAGTTGAAGAGACCGATTCCACCGACACTTTCAAGGTCTCGGGCAGAGGTGAGCTTCACCTTTCTATACTCATTGAGACCATGCGCCGCCAGGGCTATGAGTTCCAGGTATCACGCCCAAAGGTCATATTAAAGGAAATCGACGGCAAGACCTGCGAGCCTATGGAATTACTTATTGTCGAAGTTCCCGAGCAGTATGTCGGCGCTGTTATCGAAAAGCTCGGTTCCCGTAAGGGCGAGCTGATAAACATGGGCACAAGAGACGGCGGTGCAACTCATCTTGAATTCCGCATCCCGTCGAGAGGTCTTATAGGTTACCGTGCCGAGTTTTTGACCGACACAAACGGCAACGGTATTATGAATCAGCTCTTCGACGGCTATGAGCCTTTCAAGGGCGAGATAGTCACCCGTGAGCGTGGCTCAATCGTTGTTCACGAGACAGGTGTCAGCACAGCTTACGGACTTTTCAATACACAGGACAGAGGCAGACTGTTCATCCCGGCAGGCGTTGAAGTTTACGAGGGTATGATAGTCGGTGAATGTGCCAAGAATGAAGATATAGTGTGCAACATCTGCAAGAGCAAGCATCTGACAAACACCCGTGCCTCCGGCTCGGACGATGCACTCAGGCTTGTTCCGCACTCCGAGATGAGCCTTGAGCAGTGCATGGAATTCATCAAGGACGACGAGCTGCTTGAGGTAACACCCAAATCACTCAGACTCAGAAAGCGTATCCTTTCAAAGGAGAAGCGTTTGAAGCAGCAGTTCAGAGGAAAATAATCAAACGACGGGAGAGAATGAAATGAACGCAGTGGCATTGGGCAGCTTTGACGGTCTCCATTTGGGACACAGGGCAGTGCTCGACCTCGCTCTCTCTTTCAAATCCGAGGGGCTCGAGCCATGCGCTCTTGTTTTCGATGAGCATCCGCTCTCAGTAATCGGCAAAGGTGCTCCCCCCGAGCTTATGACAGCAGAAAACCGTGACAAAATGCTCGAGAGCATGGGCATAAAGGTGAAGAAAATCTCATTTTCGAGAATCGCAGATATGTCCGCCGAGCAGTTTATCAGCGAGATTCTTATAAATGAGCTTCACGCCGGAGCTGTTTGTTGCGGTTACAATTACAGATTCGCAAAATCTGCCGCCGCAGATACCGATACGCTAAAGACAATATGCACTACACACGGGATAAAATGCGCCGTTGCGGAGAAAATGGATTTTAACGGCACAGCCGTCAGCTCAACAAGGATAAGAGCGGCTTTGGCACAGGGCGATATTGCAAACGCCAACGCCATGCTCGGTCGTGAATTTTCCTATAATTTCACCGTTGTCAGCGGAGACAGACGGGGCAGACTTATCGGCGCACCGACAATAAACCAGCACTTCCCCGACGGCTTTATTGTGCCGAAATTCGGCGTGTATGCTGCCGCAGTGCCGATAGACGGAGTTCTTCATGCCGCTGTCACCAACATCGGTCGCCGTCCGTCTTTCACCTGCGACGATTTGCGCAGCGAGACCTGCATTATGGATTTTTCGGGTGATCTTTACGGCAAAAACGCAGAGGTCAAACTGCTCGAATATATTCGACCCGAACGGGTTTTCAACTCCCTCGACAGCCTCGGCGAGCAAATAGCCGACGACGCCGAAACAGCAAGGCAGATATTTGAGAAAAATGCTTGAAGAGTGAAAGAATAGAAAAAATCGGAGGCCTCTTTAGGTCTCCGATTTTTCTTTTAAAAGAACTGCCGGTTGAGGCTGTCTGCCACGCCAAATAAAAAATCACTCCCGACACATTCTGTCGGGAGTGATTTGTCTTACCAACCTACACTAACTGTTCTTATTCGCTGTATTCATGAGCATCAGGACTTTTTCGAGCAGGTCGAGCAGTTTATCCTGCGGCATGATTTTCACCGCTATGTGCGGTTTGCCTGCGGCACTGACGGTCACTCTGCCGGGGAATCCTGCGGCTATCGCCGAGATTTCCTGCATATTCAGCTCATCGATATATAACAACAGTCGGTCGTTTTTGCGACCCAGTTCATAGATGTTGTGCTCTGCCGAGTAGGCTCTGAGCAGGGAAGTTCGTATAAGTCCGAGCACGGGCGCCGGCGGCTCTCCGAAACGGTCTATCAGCTCATCTGTCACATCGTCCGCATCCGCACGGGATGAGATGTCCGCAATGCGGCGGTATATGCCGAGCCTCTGGGGTACGCTCTCGATATATGTCGGAGGAATGTGTGCGTCGATCGGCAGATCAACAAGACATTCTTTCTTCGGCTTTTTGACAGTCTCGCCCTTTTCCTCGCTTATGGCCTGTTCAAGCAGCTGCAAATACATCTCGTATCCGACCGCCTCCATATGGCCGTGCTGCTGTGCACCGAGCACATTGCCCGCCCCTCGCAGTTCGAGGTCACGCATGGCTATTTTGAATCCCGAGCCGAACTCAGTAAATTCTCTTATCGCATCGAGGCGGCTTGTGGCTATTTCAGTCAACTCCCTGCCGGGGCGGAATGTCAGATATGCACTCGCTCTGCGTGCCGAGCGACCGACCCTGCCTCTTATCTGATGAAGCTGTGCCAGACCCATGCGGTCGGCATCTTCGATTATCAGCGTGTTCACATTGGGCACATCGACACCTGTTTCGATTATCGTCGTGCATACGAGAATATCTATCTCGCCCTCGAGAAGTCTACGCCAGACTTCGCTGAGTTCATCCTCGCTCATTTTGCCGTGAGCTATACCAACCACCGCATCGGGCAGCATATCTTTGATTGCCGTCGCCGTGTGTTCTATGCTCTCGACACGGTTGTGCAGATAGTAGACCTGACCGCCTCTGCGAAGTTCGGCGTTCATTGCCTGTGCAAGCATCTCGGGGTCATGCTCGACAACATAAGTCTGCACCGGCGAGCGGTCATGCGGTGCTTCCTCGAGAATGGACATATCCCGGATTCCCGACAATGCCATATTGAGCGTTCTGGGTATCGGCGTTGCGGTGAGTGTCAGCACATCGACATTGGGATAAAGCTCTTTGAGCTTTTCTTTCTGCGCCACGCCGAATCGCTGTTCTTCGTCGATTATTATCAATCCGAGGTCACGAAACTCAACATCCTTTGAAATGAGCCTGTGCGTTCCTACGATAATATCGACATTACCACGTTTGAGCCCTTTGAGGTTTTCTTCTATCTCCTTTTTAGAGCAGAATCGCGAGAGCATACGAGCCTCTATCGGGAAACCCTCAAAGCGTTTTAACACCGTTTGATAATGCTGATAGGCGAGAATCGTGGTCGGCACAAGAATAGCGCACTGTTTGCCGTCGGCAACGCACTTAAAAGCACCTCGGAGCGCAACTTCCGTTTTACCGAAGCCGACATCGCCGCACAGCAGTCTGTCCATGGGATAACTTCTCTCCATGTCGCCCTTTATTTCGTCTATGCAGCGAAGCTGATCCGAAGTCTCGTCAAACTCAAATCTGCGTTCGAAGTCGTTTTGCATATCCGTGTCGGGCGAGAAGGCGTGACCCTCTATCTTGAGCCTGCGTGAATACAGCTCAGTGAGCTCTTTTGCCATGTCCTTGACGGCACTGCGTACACGGGAACGGGTCTTTTGCCAGTCCTTGCCGCCGAGCTTGTTGAGCCTTACGGGTTTGTCGTCACCGGACGGGCCGATATATTTTGACACCTGGTCGAGCTGCGTGACGGGGACATAGAGAATGTCGCCCTTGTCGTAGCGGATTTTTATATAGTCCTTTATTGTACCGCTCGCCTCAAGTTTGTTTATACCCTCGAATACGCCTATGCCGTGTGCCACATGAACAACATAGTCGCCCCTGTGCAGCTCGTCAAGACTGTGGAATGCATTGGCGTTTTTGCGAGTTGAGGTTCTTTTCTTCTGCGAAACTGCGGCTCTGCCTGCATGTGTTATAACGGTGAGTCGAGCTTTTTGATATTCAAATCCCGCACTCAGACAACCTGGCACGACAGTAACCGTCCCGGGAGTCAGCTCGTCGGGCAGCTCATCAAGATAAATCGCACGATATCCCTCGTCTATCAGATCGCCCGTGAGTGCTTCGGCAGCCTTGTGAGTACCTGCAAAGATGACGCAGGTGCGTTTGTCCTTGTCGGAGAGTGCATCAAGGTCGTCTTTGAGCACCGAAAATGAGCCGTTCCAACCGCTCATCTGCCTTGCGCTGACACCGATAAGCTCCTTTACGGGTGTGTCAAAACTGCCACGGGGCAGATTGTCCATATATATAGCACCCATATTTTCATATGCACGAATGAGATCGGAGAAGTGCAGTGAGAATCTGTCAAGCCCCGTACACAGCTCGCCCTCCTCGAACATAGCCTTTATCGAGTTGTTCACAAGCTCCAGCGAGGCGTTAAAACGCTCCTTGACGGAGAAACTCTCGCTGACACAGAGGACATAGCCTTTTGCGTAGTCGAAGATGGATGCCACATCATAGAGCAGGGGCATATATTTGTCATTTGACTGAAGTCGCAGACCGTTTTTTATGCGGTCGATGTCCTTGTCGATACATTCTCTTGCTTTAACTGCACCCTTGCCGTGTATCTCTAAGCGAAAGCGCTCGAGCAGAGCGATAAATTCATCCGTGTCGGGCGACAGAATTTCATTTGACGGAGCGATTTTTACACTGTCTATATTATCCGTGCGGCGTTGGGTTTCAATATCAAAATATGCTATGCTGTCAATCTCGTCGCCCCAAAGTTCAAGACGGCAGGGATATTCTTCACCGGGAGTGAAAAAGTCGAGCACGCCGCCACGAACGGCGAACTGGCCAACGCCGTCCACCTGCGCCGAGCGTGAATATCCGGCACGAAGCAGAGCTTTCACTATATCGTCGAGCGGAAATTCATCGCCGACAGACAGCGTGACGGTACGCCCCTCAAGCTCCTCGGGCGGCAGAGTCAGCTGAGATGCCGCCTCCGCCGAGCATACCACGGCCTGAGCCTCACCCCTGAGCATTTTGTCAAGCACTCCGAGCCTGCGGTGTTCATACTCTCTTGACTGGCTTTCCGTTGAGCGAAAAGCGAAGTCACGGGCAGGATAGAGCAGGGCACGGCAACCGAGAGTGCGTAAATCAAGCGTAAGGCGAGATGCCTGTGCCTCATCTGCGGTGATGATGAGCACGGGTTTGCCGCTGTCTGCATTGAGTGCAGCTGCAAAATGTGCCTTGTGTATATGGGAAAGTCCCGTCATACCTATGGGTAGACGGGCATTGTTGACACAGCTTAGAAGTGTGTTATATTCATCGAGTTTTTTTGTGCAGGCGATAAGACCGTTCATTGCAAGATACCCCCCGATCTTAAAGACTTTTGCTTGCCCAAAAAAATATTATACTATGTCGGGGAGAAAAATTCAATGACAGTGAAAAAGTTTTTATACAGTTGTAAAACAAAAACCGACCCGTGCCAGTAATCACGAGTCGGTTCATTGCGTTTTTGCTATTTGTCAAAGTCCTGCCGTTTTGCAGTTTTCCAGATGCTCCGCATAGGTTTTTGCAAAGTAGTAGTTGCCGTTTGAATCGGTGACAAAGAAGAAGTAATCCGTGTCCTCAGGGTAGAGTGCGGCATTTATTGCGGCGATTCCCGGGTTGGTTATTGCACCGGACGGCAGGCCGAAACAGTCATAAGTGTTATAAAATTTGTCATACCTGTCGGCATTCTCTTCGCCGAGATACGGCTTTACGCTGTCCTTGAGGTAGAGATAGGTGGCATCGCATTGCAGACGGGGGTATGACGGAGACTCGAGGCGGTTGTGGAGTACAGAAGATACCTTTGCCATCACCTCTGGGGACACCTCTTTTTGAATTATCGAGGCAAGGGTTATGACCTCATCCATGGTCATGCCGAGTTCATCGGCGCGGGCGTACATATCATCGGTGAGCTTTGCCTCGGTGTTTTTCAAAAATCTGCCAAGAGCTGCCTGTCCGCCCTCGCCGATATAAAAATCATATGTGTCGGGGAAAATATAACCCTCGAGCAGATAGGGGCGTTCTTCGGGATTCGTGATGCTTTGAACGAATTTGTTGTCGCTCGCAGTGTCATTCATCGCCGAGATAAACTCATCCTTTGAGCACACGCCGTTTTCTTCTAACTTTAACGCCGCCTCAACAACATCAGTTCCCTCGGGAAAGGTTATTCTGACAGTCGCAGGTGCAGGTTCCGATTTGAATTTGCCCGACAAAGAGCATGCACACATACCGATGCTCAAAGTGGCAAGCAACAAAAGTGCCGTAATTTTTCTTAATCTTTTCATCATAGCGGACTCCTTTTCGGGAATAGCTGACATTAAGATTTTATCAAAAATAACGCTGAAATTCAACTTTATACTTCAATTTTCGCAATGAATATATCCCTGCTTTTTCGGAAACATATAGACGATAGAATCAGCACACAACATTGCCGATTATATTATATCGTTTAACCGAAAGGCGGTGAGCGAAACGGAAAACAAACCGAAGAAGCCCAAAAAGATAATCGAAGTACCGCAGTACAATGACCCGGTGAACCGTGAGGGCGATATACCTACCGATGTCCTCGGCAGCTATTCGGGCACTCCTCTTGACGGAAGCGAGCCTGTGCAGGATGTCGATGACCTGTAAAAACAAAAAAAATTCCCACAAAAAAAAGTTAAAGCCGAATGTGTGCAGCATTCGGCTTTACTTTGGGGAAAGAGAAAATAAAAATGAAAAAAGAAGTTGACAATTATCAAAACCAGATGGGTGTAATCCTTTTGAGTACCTCTTTGGTACAGTTATAGGATACAAGCCCCGTATTGCATTAAGTGTACGCAAATGTGAACAAATTGTAAACAATGTCAAAGATACAAAACTTATGCATCTTTTTGGTAAAAAGTGTTGAAAAATAAAGCTCATACTTAAAATTTCTTTCTCCCGAAATGCCGATTTTTTGTCCGTATTCGGTTGTATTATTTGCACTTTCGGTATAAAATATATCTGTTAATCATTCAATCCGAGAAAGGCTGATTAAGTTAATGGATTATTCACTGACAAAGAAGGCAGCTCAGGAGCAGATAACGGCGAAGCTCTCGCATTTTTTCGGCGTTACTCCCGATGAAGCCAACTACGAACAGTTTTACAAGGCTATCGCAATGATAACCCGTGATATGCTGAGACAGGGCAGACACGAATTTGAGGATCGCTGTGAGAAAGAAGGCACAAAGCGAGTGTACTATATGTGCATGGAATTTCTCATGGGCCGTTCGCTCAAGAATACATTGTATAATCTCAACCTCACTTCGGTTATGGAGGAGGCACTTTCCGACTTCGGCATAAAACTCGACAAGCTCTATGACTGTGAGCCTGATGCAGGCCTGGGAAATGGCGGTCTGGGCCGTCTTGCCGCCTGCTATCTTGATGCACTCGCAACGCAGGAATATCTCGGCATGGGCTATTCTATTCTCTATGAATACGGAATCTTCAAGCAGAAGCTTGTTGACGGCTGGCAGACCGAGATGCCCGACTTCTGGCTGCCCGGCGGCGATGTGTGGCTTGTCGCCCGTGAAGAAAAGAGCGTCGATGTCTCCTTTGAGGGCGAGGTCATTGACCGCTGGGATGACGGCTATCACAGCGTGGATATTGTAAACGCAAAGACCGTTCAGGCTGTTCCCTATGATATGATGGTTGCAGGCAAGGACGGTAAGGGTGTCAGCGTGCTCAGACTTTGGAGTGCGAAAAGCTCCGAGATAGATATGAATTCGTTCAATCAGGGCGACTATATGCGTGCCATGGAGCAAAACGCAATGGCACAGGTCATAAGCAAGGTGCTCTATCCTGCCGACAATCATCCCGAGGGCAAGAGCTTGAGACTTCGTCAGCAGTATTTCCTTGTCTCGGCTTCGATTCAGGATATAATCAACCGTCATCTTCGCAAGTACGGCTCACTTGAGAATATCTGTGAAAAGACGGCAATACACATAAATGATACCCACCCAACCCTCGCTATTCCCGAGCTTATGAGACTTCTGCTCGATGAGTGCGGCTACAGTTGGGACGATGCATGGGATGTCGTGACAAAGGTGTTCGCTTATACAAACCACACCGTTATGAGCGAGGCACTCGAGTGCTGGAGCGAGGAGCTTTTCCGCAGGCTTCTGCCGAGAATATATCAGATAGTCAAGGAGATAGACAACCGTTTCCGCCGCAGCATTTGGGAGCAGACAGCGGATGCAGACCGAGTTGAACGAATGGCTATCATCTCTAACGGCGTTATCCGCATGGCAAATCTCTGCGTTGCGTGCTGCCACAGTGTCAACGGAGTTTCCGCACTTCACAGTGAAATACTCAAAGACAGCGTGTTCCACGATTTTTATACCCTCACTCCCGGCAAGTTCTGCAATGTCACAAACGGCATTGCTCACCGCCGCTGGCTCTGCCAGTCAAACCCCAGACTTACTGCACTTCTCAACGACCTTATAGGCGGTGACTTTGTCTATGATGCGGAGAATCTCGCAAAGCTGTCGGCTTATAAGGATGACGCATCCGTGCTTGCCGAAATTGAGCGCATAAAGACTGCAAACAAGGCTGATTTTGCAAAGAGCGTCAAGGCAAAGACAGGCATTGAGCTCGACCCGAATTCGATTTTCGATGTTCAGGTAAAGCGTCTGCATGAGTATAAGCGACAGCACCTCAACGCATTGAACATACTTGCAAAGTATCTTGCGATAAAAGCAAACCCCAACGCCGAGTTTATACCTCACACCTATATCTTCGGCGCAAAAGCGGCAAGCGGATATTTCATGGCGAAGAAAATAATAAGCTTTATCTGCGCTCTTGCCGACCTTGTCAACAATGACCCCGATGTAAGAGGCAGACTCAAGGTCGTATACATGGAGGACTACAACGTTTCCATGGCTGAGTTTATGATGCCCGCCGCAGATGTCAGCGAGCAGATTTCCCTTGCCGGCACAGAGGCGAGCGGCACAGGCAATATGAAGCTGATGATGAACGGTGCAATAACTCTCGGCACGCTCGACGGTGCAAATGTTGAAATACGCAATGCAGTGGGCGATGAGAACATCGTTATTTTCGGCATGACCACCCCGGAGGTAAACGAGCTCAAACGCAGCGGATATGTTCCGATGAACTTCTACAGCAACAATGCGGAGCTGAGAAACGCCATTGATTTTATCAACCGCGGCTTTAACGGCAAGCAGTTCCCCGAAATCGGCAGCACGCTCATTCATCACGACCCATATATGGTGCTTGCGGATTTTGCCGACTACCGCCACGCACAGAACAGACTCGATGAGCTGTGGGCAGACAGAACCCGTTGGAACTCGATGTCGCTTATGAATACTGCCTGCTCCGGCAAATTCGCCGCAGACAGAGCAATAAACGAGTACGCCGAAAACATCTGGCACACAAAATCGGCAAAGTAAATTGAACTTGAAGTCATATAAACTTTAAGTCACACAACTTGTATAACCCCCTCCCAAAGGATTTTCTTTGGGAGGGGGTTGTGGTATGTAGAGGGATGGGTTCCCCTCCACACAATATCCAATCAACATAACTTTCACGCAGCAAAAAATCCGGCCTGTTTTAAATTACAGGTCGGATTTAATTTATTCCGTTTATCTTTCGGTATGGCCGAATTCGAGGATGTCGGCGATTCGCTCGCAGGCGTGTCCGTCGCCGTAGGGGTTCGCCGCATGGCTCATCTTTTCGTACTCGCCGCTGTCCTCAAGCAGAAGCTTGAAGCTGTTGTAAATCGTCTCCTCGTCCGTTCCGACAAGCTTCAGCGTACCTGCCGCAATACCCTCGGGGCGTTCCGTGGTATCACGCATGACAAGCACGGGTTTGCCGAGACTCGGTGCTTCCTCCTGGATTCCGCCGCTGTCGGTGAGTATCATATAGCTGTTCGCAAGGAAGTTGTGAAAATCCACAACATCAAGCGGCTCTATTATCTTTATCTGCTCACAACCGCCCAACTCCTGCTCGGCAGCCTGACGAACAACGGGATTCATATGTATGGGATATATCGCCCTGATGTCGGGGTGCTCTTCGACTATTCGTCTGATTGCACGGAACATATTGTGCATCGGCTCACCGAGATTCTCACGCCTGTGTGCGGTTATCATAATAAGCCTGCCGTCAGCTGCCCAATCGAGCCACTCGTTCGAGTAATCCGCTCTGACGGTAGTTTGGAGCGCATCGATAGCGGTGTTGCCCGTCACGAAAACCGTGCTCTCTTTTTTGCCCTCTCTGATAAGATTCGCCTTTGCATTCTCGGTCGGAGCAAAATTATACTGTGCGACTATACCAACCGCCTGGCGGTTGAACTCCTCGGGGAACGGCGAATGAATGTCGTATGTACGCAGTCCTGCCTCGACATGGCCAACAGGTATGCCGAGATAAAAACACGCAAGAGCAGCCGCAAAGGTGGTCGTAGTATCTCCGTGAACAAGCACTGTGTCGGGATGTTCTTTTTCGAGTACAGGCTTGATTTTTTCGAGTATATTGACAGTCACATCAAACAGTGTCTGCTTATCCTTCATTATACACAGGTCGTAGTCCGGCTCAACGCCGAATGTATTGAGCACGCTGTCAAGCATCTGACGATGCTGACCCGTTACGCACACAACGGTCTCTATGCCGCTTCGCCTCTTGAGCTCTTTTACAAGCGGACACATTTTTATCGCCTCAGGTCGTGTACCGAAAACAAGCATTATTTTCTTCAAAGCGCACCTCCGAATTTGTTTTGTGTTAATTATACCCGTTTCGGATATTTTCGTCAACAAAAAAACGATTGCACCCGACTGAAAAATCAATCGAGTGCAAACTCTCCCCAAATAGGTGCTGTGTTGCGGTACACAGCAAAAAACTTCTTTTTTCAATCAGTATTATAAACCTATCTGCGGAGGAAGTCAATATTTCACTTTGCAGGACTTATTTAAGTCTCTCTTCTCTGAGCTGCTCTGCGGAAACGGGCGTATGCGGGCAGCTGATCTCGTCGATTATCACCTCGGGAGCTGCCCAGCGGACTGCGTTGGTGATTATCTTCTGAATATCGGGGATATTGTAAGTGGGGTTGCGCTCGTGGCCGGGCTGGAAATAGAACACCTTGCCCAATCCTCTTCTCCAGCAGCAGCCGGAGCGGAACACATCTCCGCCTGCGAACCATCCCATAAATACAAGCTCATCCGGCTCGGGAATGTCGAATCTCTCGCCGTACATCTCCTCAACGGGTATCTCGATATACTCACCGATACCTCTTGCTATCGGATGGCCGGGGTTGACAGTCCAAAGGCGTTCACGGTCATCGTCACGCCAATGCAGTGAGCAGGATGTACCCATAAGGCGCATAAACGGCTTTGACAGATGTGCAGAGTGGAGGGCGATAAAGCCCATGCCTCTGAGAACTCTGTTGCATACTCTTGCAACAAGCTCATCGGGCACCTCATGATGCTTCATATGTCCCCACCAGATAAGGACATCGGTGTTCTCGAGCACCTCGGGCGGCAGGCCGCAATCGGGCTGACGAAGCGTTGCAGTACGCACCTTAATGTCCTCGTTTGTCGAGAGAAATCTCTTGATCGTTCCGTGGATACCCTCGGGATATATGGCAATTATCTCCTCATCCTCGACATCGTGGATACCCTCGTTCCAGACGGTTACTCTTATCATTTTATCAATCCTTTCAAAGTGAATTTCTTCCTTAATAAGTATATAATTTCCGCCCGATTCTGTCAATGAAAATGCACACATATTGCAAAAAACTTCGTGCTTTGATATACTTAATAATTGATAAAAACCGAGGTGATTTTTTTGGTTCTCAACAAAAACGATGACATTGAACTTAACATAGATTCAGTCTCCCTGACAGGCAGCGGAGTGGGCAGATATGACGGTCTTGCGGTGTTTGCCGCCGCCACTGCACCCGGCGACAGGATAAAGGCGCATATAATCAAGGCAAAGAAAAATTACGCCGTGGGCAAATGCACCGAGGTCTTAGTCCCCTCACCCGACAGAATAGAGAACGACTGCCCTGCTTTTCCCGGCTGCGGAGGCTGTTCGTTCAGACATATGAGCTACGCCGCAGAACTCCGGCTCAAATACGATGCGGTTCGTGACGCATTTGCACGCATAGGCGGAATTGACATAACACCGAATGAGATAATCAGGGCGGACAGCGTTGACGGTTACCGCAACAAGGCACAGTACCCTGTCGGCATGGAAAACGGCAAGCTCAAAATCGGCTTTTACTCACGCAAAAGTCACCGCATAGTTGACTGCCGTGCCTGCAAATTAGCACCGCCCGAGTTTAAAAAAATACTCGGCACTGTTGCCGATTGGATTGAAGAATACAAAATCCCCGTCTATGATGAGACCGAAAAGACGGGGGCGGTTCGGCACATCTATCTTCGCAAGGCCTTTGCTACAGGCGAGATAATGCTGTGCCTTGTCTCGGCAAAGGAAAAACTGCCGCACACAAACGAGCTGCTGACAGCACTCGAGACACATAAAGAGATAAAAAGTGTGCTGATAAATATAAACAGCAAAGACACCAACACTGTACTCGGCGAGAGATGTGTAATTCTCAAGGGAGACGGCTGCATAACGGACATTCTCTGCGGAGTGAAAGTCAGAATATCGCCGCTGTCGTTTTATCAGGTCAACCGCACGCAGGCACAAAGGCTCTACGAAAAGGCCGCCGAATATGCACAGCCCGAGAAAGTCGGACTTCTCCTCGACCTCTACTGCGGTGCAGGAACGATAGGTCTTTCAATGGCAAACAGAGCAAAAGAGCTGATTGGTGTTGAAACAGTTGCACCGGCTGTAGAAGATGCACTGCGAAATGCTGCCGCAAACGGCATTGAAAATGCACGGTTCATCTGCGCCGATGCAGGTCAGGCAGCACAGCAGCTCTCTGACGAGGGCAAGCGACCCGATGTGATAATTCTCGACCCGCCCAGAAAGGGCTGCTCCGAGCAAACGATAACCGCCACAGTCGAAATGTCTCCCGAGAGGGTAGTCTATGTCTCCTGCGACCCTGCCACCCTCGCACGAGACTGCGCCGAATTCAAAAAGCTCGGCTACGAAGTAATCGAAGCCACCCCCGTTGACCTGTTCCCGAGAACAGCGCATGTGGAGACGGTATGTTTGCTGTCCAAAAATTAAGTCATCATCATTGGCAGGTGTATAATATGTTAGAAACCGAAAGGCTGATATTGAGAAAATGGACTGAGGCGGATGCGGAAAGCCTGTTTGAATATGCCAAGGACCCGGCTGTTGGCCCGATTGCAGGATGGCAACCGCACAAATCGGTTGAAGAAAGTCTCGATATAATTCGGACTGTATTTAACGGTACAGAGTGTTATGCAATATGTGAAAGAGGGAACGAAAAAGCAATCGGTTGCATTGAACTGAGGTTCAACGGGCATACAGACATGACCGACAAAGACGATGAATGTGAGCTGGGCTACTGGCTCGGCAGACCGTTTTGGGGCAGAGGATATATGCCCGAGGCGGCAAGTGAAATACTTCGCCACGCATTTGAAGATATAGGCATGACGACCGTCTGGTGCGGTTACTATGACGGTAACAGTAAGTCCAAAAGAGTGCAGGAAAAGATAGGATTTCTTTATCATCACACCTGCAACGATGTTCCCTTTGTTCTGATGAACGAAACCCGTGTAGGGCACACGAACATTATGACCCAAGAGCGATGGGAGAAATCAAAAGATAAAAACCTCACGGATTCCCACAAAAACAAACGGCAAGGAGACGCATTGTGAAAATCATAAAATATAACCCGAAATACAAGGATGATTTTATCCGTCTGAACACAGAATGGCTGACAAAGCTGTACTACATAGAATCATTTGACCAATATTCAATGGATCATGTAGAAGAACTCATCGAAAAAGGATCAATGGTATACTTTGCTGTTGAAGAAGAGAAAGTGCTCGCAACATGTATGATAGAGCCTTTAGGGGACGATGTGTGGGAAATCTGCAAGCTTGCCGCTGAAGGTCAGTATACAGGCACGGGCGCAGGTTCAGCCGTCTTAAAAGCTTGCATGAAATATGCAATTTCTCACGGTGCGAAAAAAATCTGTCTGATCACAATTTCGGGGCTGAAGCCTGCAATTCATCTTTATAAAAAGTTTGGCTTTGTCGAGATACCTTAGAGAAAAGATGTATGGCATTCGGAAAAAGCCGATGTTGAGATGGAATATATCGTATCACAAGACAATAGCATCTGACACTAAAGGTCAAAAATACGACTAAGCTCGCCAGATTTAGCAATCCGTTGTGAATACACGCAAAAGCGGACACGGTTTAACCGTGTCCGCTCTCTGTTTAATTCTTGTTTT